>NZ_JACCSO010000716.1 GCF_013812955.1 Nannocystis sp.
GCGCCGGCGTGGCCTCCGGGGCGCCGGCCTCCGGCGCTGCGGACTGTCCGGCCACGAAGGCGCGCCAGTGCTCCACCACGCCCTTGGGGTCGTCCCAGTGCGGCCAGTGGCTGACGTCGGGGAACACGTGCACGGTGCACTTGCCGTCCTCGACGTATTTGCAGCTCTCGGCGGCCATCGCCCACATCAGATATTTGTCTTGCTGGCCCCACAGGATCAGCGTCGCGATCGCGACCTTGGGCTTGGCGCGGGCGGCCGCGTTGTTGGCCTTGGCCTTGCGAAACTTCTGGCGATAGTAGCGCAGCGGCCCGCGCGTCTCCCACGTCGAATCGAACGCGGCGCGATACCAGATGAGCTCGACGTCGCCGAAGGCCTCCTTGCGGGCGAGGTCGTCGCGGTACAGCGACATGCGCTTCTTGTCGCGCATACCGGCCATGATCGCCGGCACGCCCGGCACGGTCAGCAGCCGCATATAGCGGCTGCGCTTGCGCTGCTCGGGTGAGCGCTCGAGGAATTCATTAAAAGTCCGCGGGTGCGGGACGCTCAGGGCGGTGAAGCTGGCGAACCGCTCCGGCGCCGCGAGCACGGTCCACCAGCCGATCGCCGCGCCCCAATCGTGGCCGATCAGGTGGGTCGGCGTGCCGTCCGGGGCGCCGTCGGCGGCGGCGCTGGCGTCGGCGAAGGCGATGATATCCTTCGCCAGGTTGTCGAGGTCGTAGCCGGTGCGCGGCTTGGCGGTCGCGGCATAACCCCGCAGGTCCGGGGCGAGCACCCGATACTCGCCGGACAGCAGCGGCACGATCTCCCGCCAGGTGTACGAGAAGTCCGGGAAGCCGTGCAGCAGCAGCACCCGCGGCGCATCCTTGGGGCCCGCGGCGAGGTAGTGCATCTGCAGCGGACCGTCGGCGGCTTGCACCTCGATGAAGAGGTTGTTCCAGCGCCCGGGCAGCTGGCCCAGCGCGCTCTCCGCGGGCGGGGTCCGCCGCGTCGAGCCTGCGCAGCCGGCGGACAGCGCGAGCCCGAGCGCCGGCATCATCGTCGCCAGCAGCAGGGCCGCGCTGCGGGGCCTGGAATCCGCTTTCGGGGTGGAACTGTCGCCGGAGGAGGCCATCGCCGGGGGCTTCTACCACGAAACTCGCGCGTGTGGCGCGGCTACTTGAGCGCAGATCGACCTCCACGGACGCAGGATGGGCGAAAGGTGGGTGAAGGGTGGGCCGATGGGCAATGAAGCAGGATCTTCACCTACATACTGGGTTCATTCGTCATCAGGTTAAAATCACATTGTCGCCGATAGGCCCCAGTGCACACGTCGGCATGTATATACATTGCGTATCGTGCAGCCAATGCCCACTCGACGACCTCGACGGCCAAAACATGCCACCCGCACCTGCGGCGATTCATCGCCGCTGCAGTGGGGCGTATAGCACAGCGCATCATGAGCATATATTGTAATATCATAAGATCTGAAAATTAATTCATAAATTGGTGGCATGCGCCCGAGCCGCCGATAGTATGGTGATTATTGAAACCACACACTCGTCTCCATCCATTCCTGTTGACCATCCCGGCGCTGCTGGCCCTCGCCTGCGACGCCCCGGAGGCCGCGAAGGAGCCCATTGATGATAGCAGCGACGAGCACACCCGGGCCGTAGCGATCAGCCGCGCCGCGGCAGTGAGCGCGCCCTCCGTCGATTCGAACCCCGAGGGTTACGAGATCGACGAGGATGATTTCCCGCCCAGGTCCCTCTCCGCGGCCAGCCACAGCAAGAGCAAGGACGACGACGACGACGACGACAAGGACAAGGACAAGGACAAGGACAAGGACAAGGACGAGGACGAGGACAAGGACAAGGACCCCGAGCCCGAGCCCGAGCCCCGCCCCGAGCCCCGCCCCGAGCCCGTGCCGGACCCCGAGCAAGGCCCCAAGCCCGGCTCCGAGCCCAAGCCCGAGCCCGAGCCCAAGCCCGGCCCCGAGCCCGAGCCCGGCCCCAAGCCCGACCCCGGCGGCGAGAAGGGCGAGGTCCTGGTGGCGCTGGCCGGCGACATGGGCTCCGGGAGCAAGCCCACGGCGGTGTACAAGCTGATCCTCGCGGAGAAGGCCGACTTCCTGATCATCCCCGGCGACTTCGACTACAAGCACAATCCGAAGACCTTTAAACAGGAGATCGACGATGTGCTCGGCGCGGAGTACCCGGTGTTCCTGGCCATCGGCAATCACGACACCAAGAAGTGGAAGGAGTACCAGGCCGACTTCAAGGCCCGCGTGGAGAAGGTCCCGGGCGCCGTGTGCACCGGCGACCTCGGCGTCGAGTCCGCCTGCACCTACCGCGGCATCCACTTCGTGCTCTCGGGCATCGGCACCAAAGGCTCGAAGGGCGCGCAGGAGCAGTACCTCGCCGATGCGCTCGCCGCCGACTCGAGCCCGTGGAGCCTGTGCGTCTGGCACAAGAACCAGACCGACTTTCAGGCCGGCGACAAGCCCAGCGACATCGGCTGGACCGCCTTCCAGCACTGCCAGAAGGACGGCTCGATCGTCGTGATGGCCCACGAGCACTCGTACGCGCGCACCAAGACGCTGACCGCCATCGGCAGCGGGGACCACGGCGCGACCGGTTTGCCCGAGCTGCTCGAGGTCGGGCCCGGCAGCACCTTCTCGGTCGTCACGGGCCTCGGCGGCAAGAGCATCCGCGCCTGGGAAGAGGGCGTGCACAAGGACGACACCTGGTGGGGCTCGCTCTACACCTCCGACTACTGGCGCAAGAACGGCGTCGAGATGAAGAAGCCCTCGGCCGACACCGGCGCGCTGTTCATCCGCTTCAACGTCGGCGGCGATCCTTCGGCCGCCGAGGGTTACTTCAAGACCGTCGACGGCGACATGATCGACGAGTTCGACATCGTCCGTAAGTGAGCCCGGTGCCCGGCGCGGGTCTGTAGAGATACTCGCCCTCCCGGGCCACCACACCGTCGAAGCGCGACAACGAGCGCGCAAAAGGTGGGCGCATCGGCAATAAAGCAGGTGCTTCACCTACACGATGGGTTCATCTGTCATCACTTCAAAGTGACACTGTCGTCGACAGACCGCAATGCTGATGCATATATGTCTGTACATTACATATTCAGCGGCCAGTGCCCGCCCGCTGGCCTTGCGCGCCAAAAACTGCCACTCTCGCCTACAGTGATCCATCGCCGCTGCAGTGGGGCGCACAGGACAGCGGCCCCTGCGCATATCGTCTGATATCGAGGACTGTGAAAATAAACCGATGAATTGTGTGGCGTGCGCAGCGACCGCCGATAGTATGTCTGTTGTTGGAACACCACAATCCTGTCCATCCATTCCTGCTCACCATTCCGGCGCTGATGATCCTCGCCTGTGATCCGGCAGAGGACGTGACCGAGCCGATTGATGACACCATTGTCGAGGGCGTCGAGGGCAGCGCGGCCGTCACCCGCGTCAAGGCGGCGAGTCCAGCGGACGAGCAGTACGAGTTCGATGAGGACGATCTGGCCGCCTGGGCCCGCCCGGAGGAGCCCAGCGACTTCCCGGAGGAGGAGGCGGCCAAGACGGTGGGCCCGGATCCCACCGGGTTCCTGAAGGTCGGGACGATCATGCCGAGCAGCAACAAGGAGGTGCTGGTGGCGATGGTCGGCGACATGGGCGCGGGCAGCAACCCCAAGTCGGTGTACAAGCTGATCCTCGAGGAGAAGGCCGCATTCGCGATCATCCCCGGCGACTTCGACTACAAGGACAGCCCGAGCACCTTCGAGAAGGACATCAACGCGGTGCTCGGCGACGCCTACCCGCTCTTCCCGGCGATCGGCAATCACGACAAGAGCAAGTGGAAGGACTACCAGGCCAATTTTAAGAAGCGCCTGGCCAAGGTCCCGGGCGCCGTCTGCACCGGCGACCTCGGCGTCGAGTCGGCCTGCACCTACCGCGGCATCCACTTCGTGCTCTCGGGCATCGCCACCACCGGCTCGAAGGCGAAGCACGAGGAGTACCTCGCCAAGGCCCTCGCCGCCGACGCGAGCCCGTGGAGCCTGTGCGTCTGGCACAAGAACCAGACCGACTTTCAGGCCGGCGACAAGCCCAGCGACATCGGCTGGAAGGCCTTTCAGCACTGCCAGAAGGACGGCTCGATCGTCGTGATGGCCCACGAGCACTCGTACGCGCGCACCAAGACGCTGACCGACATCGGCAGCAAGGACCACGGCGCGACCGGCCTGCCCGACCTGCTCGAGGTCGGACCCGGCAGCACCTTCTCGGTCGTCACGGGCCTCGGCGGCAAGAGCATCCGCGGCTGGGAAGAGAAGCTGCACAAGAGCGACACCTGGTGGGGCACGCTCTACGCCTCCGACTATTGGCGCAAGAACGGCGTCGAGATGAAGAAGCCCTCGTCCGACCAGGGCGTGCTGTTCATCCGCTTCAACGTCGGCAACGATCCTTCGGCGGCCGAGGGCTACTTCAAGTCCGTCGACGGCGATATGATCGACGAGTTCGATATTGTGCGTAAGTGAGCGATGGGCTCAGCGGGGGTTACCTCGCCATTGGCGTGTGCATGGGCATCAACGGACCTGTCAAGTGGACCCCGAGGTTCAGCGGGAGAGCTGGGGGATCGAGGCGACCAGCTGGTCGAATGTCGGGACCTCGATTTGGTGCACCCGGGCGGACTCGTCGAACCAGCCGCCGCGCCAGGGCCACTCTTTGACGCCGGCGCGGGTGCGCGGGATGCTGGTCGCATAGGCGCGCAGGTTGGCGAGCAGGGCGGCGTCGTCGAGGTCGATGTTCAGCGCGGCGCGGCCGACCGCGGCGAGCTCGCGGCTGAGGGTCGCGAGCTCGGCGGCGTGCTCGTCGAGCACGCCGGTGACGTCGACGTCGTAACTCTCGCAGAGTAGGCCGAAGGCGGTGTTCCAGATCAGCTTCTCGAGCATGACGGCCGAGAAGCTGCGGCGGCCGATGACCTCGGCGCGCAGGCCCAGCGACTCGAGCCACAGCGCCATCGCGTTGGCGTGTGCGCCGGTGAAGCGGCTGATGCCGCCGGGTTCGACCGGGCCGCCGCGCTTGCCGACCGCGAAGAACAGCAGGCCGCGGGTGTTGCCCTCGAGGCCGTGGTCCTCGAGCCAGGGGTCGATCATGCCGTTTTGCACGAAGACGAGGTCGGGCCAGCGGTGCTTGGGGACCGCGGCCAGCACCGCGCCAAGGTCGTCGTTGCGCACGCACACGGCGATCGGGTCGCCGGCCGGCTCGTCGAGCACGTACCAGCCGCGATGGCGGGTGACCAGCGCGCAGCCGGCGGCCTTGCTGAAGACGGTGCCGATGCGGCCCTCGCCGATGACGATGCGCCGCGGGGGCTGCTCCTCCTCGATGTCCAGGTCGGTGGGGTTCATGCGCGAGGGCGACCATATCAGGCGCGCGCCCGAGCGGCGATCGTCAGTCGCGGTTCAGGTCGCCAGATGGGCGGCGATGCGGCGCACGGCCTCCGGCGTGCGCTCGTACACCCCGTGCCGGCCGGTGCGCCGCAGCACCCCCTCGCGCAGCCAGGCGTCGATCGTGGGGGTCGGGATGCCGAGCTCGCGCAGGTAGTCGCGGCGGATCTCGGCCGGGCCCCGGGACAGCTCGGCGTCGAGCACGAACTCCGCCGCGGCGTCGAGCACGACCTCGGGATCGGGGAGCAGCGCCGGGGCCGGGTCCGGTAACGAGGACGCGGGCCCGGGTGCCGGCTCGGGGGTCGCCGAGCTCGGTGAGGATGTTGGCGAGCTCGGCGAGGACGGCGAGGAGGAGGCCGGCGTGGGCGTCGAGGTCGGCGGGTCCGCGGCTGGCGAGGCGAGCAGCTCGATGCCGAAGAGCGCGCCGAGATCCCCGTGCAGGAGCTTCTCCGGGGCCAGCGGCGTGAGCGTGGGCCGGGTCGCGGCGCTCGGCTCCTCGGGGGCCAGGCCGCGCAGCACCAGCAGCAGCTCGGGCTCGCTGTCGAGACGCACGCCGATGCCGTACAGGGCGGCGCAGACGTGCTTGCAGAACGGGGCCGAATCCATGCACTGGCAAAATGGCACGATGTGGCGCGGCGCCGGCAGCAGGGCCGGAAGCGGGCCGAGGATCACCTCGTGCAGCGCGGCGCCCCGCAGCGTCAGGCCGGCGCCGAGGCGCGCGCGCAGCTCGGTCAGCTGCGGCCCTGCAGGCAGTGCGATGGCGATCTTGACGCCGTAGCGGCGCGTGCCCTGGACCTCGGCGGTGATGATGCCGCGGTGCACCTGCAGGCTCAGCACCGCGCCCGAGCGCAGATAGCTGCGACCGCTGACGAGCCGGCCGTGGGTGGTCTCGACGAAGCGGTACCAGGCCCGCCCGAGCGCGCTGGTGCCGATCGGGCCGGTGACGACCACCGGCGCGGTCCCCTGCCCCGCCGCGTCGGTGAGCGGCGCCGCGAGCAGGCCATGCAGCTCCTCGAGGCCCTCTTGTAAGCCCGTGCCGACCGGATCGAGCTGATAGGTGGGTTCGCGGATGCGCGGGTCGTGGGCCCGCGGGGGCGCTCCACTGGCCCTGGGGGCGTTTTTGCGGCGGCGGGGCATCAGGAGATCAATCTTCCTCGCTGAGCGCGCTGCGCAAGTCGAGGGCCACCACCCGCATCAGCTCGTCGGTGCTCAGCTCGGTCAGGCGCAGCTCGCCGTCGTCGCCCAGCACCCCGTCGGCGAGGCCCTGCTTGCCGCGCAGCATCGCGTCGATGCGCTCCTCGAGCGTGCCGCGGCACACGAACTTGTGGACCAGCACGTTGCGATGCTGGCCGATGCGATAGGCGCGGTCGGTCGCCTGGTTCTCGACCGCGGGGTTCCACCAGCGGTCGAAGTGCACGACGTGGGCGGCCGCGGTCAGGTTGAGGCCGGTGCCGCCGGCCTTGAGCGAGAGCACCATGAACGGCGGGCCGGAGCCGGACGGGCCGGGAAGGTTGGACGGGCCGGGAGAGGTGGACGGGCCGGTCATTGTCGACGGCTCGCCGCGCTGGAATTCCGCGACCATCTCGCTGCGCCGGCCGACCGCGGTGCCGCCGTGCAGGACCAGGCCGGGGCGGCCGAAGGTCTCGGCGAGCAGCTCGGCCAGGGGCGCGCAGATCTCGCGAAACTGGGTGAATACCAGCAGCTTCTCGCCGGCCTCGGCGATCGGGGCGCAGAGCTCTTGTAGTCGTAAAAACTTGGCGCTGTCCGCCGCCTTATAGCGGCCGTCGCGGCTCAGCTGGGAGGGATGGTTGCAGATCTGCTTGAAGCGGGTGAGATACGCGAGGATGATGCCGCGGCGGCGGATCCCGTCGGTGGTAGCGACCTCGCGCGCGAGGGTCTCGACGGCCTTCGCGTAGAGGGCCGCCTGCACGCGCGTGAGCCCGCAATAGACCTGCAGCTCGGTCTTGTCGGGCAGGTCGGCGATCACCCGGCGGTCGGTCTTCAGGCGCCGCAGGATGTAGGGTCGGACCAACGCGCGCAGCGGCTCCATCGCGGTGCGCGCGGGGCCGAGGCGCTTGCAGAACTTCTTAAATTCGGTGGAGCCGCCGAGCAGGCCCGGGCTCGAGAAGTCGAACAGCGACCAGAGATCGATCAGCGAGTTTTCGACCGGTGTGCCGGTCAGGACCAGGCGGTGCCGGCTGTGCAGCAGCTTGACCGCGCGGGTCTGCTTGGCCTGCGGGTTCTTGATCGCCTGGGCCTCGTCGAGGGCCACCAGGCCCCAGCGCTGGGCCTGCAGCCACGGCTGGCGCAGCAAGGTCCCGTAGGTGGTCAGGACCACGTCGATCTCGGCCAGCGCCGGCGGCGTGTCGGCCTCACCGGCGCTGCGGTGGGCGACGTGGACCCGCAGCTGCGGGGCGAAGCGCTCGAGCTCGGCGCGCCAGTTGCCGATCAGCGAGGCCGGCAGGACGATCAAGTTCGGGCCGGCGATCTCGTGGCGGCGCAATAACAACAGCAGCGCGATCACCTGGATCGTCTTGCCGAGGCCCATGTCGTCGGCCAGACAGCCGCCGAGGCCGA
>NZ_JACCSO010000718.1 GCF_013812955.1 Nannocystis sp.
CGTCGTCGCCTTCGGCGGCGAGGGGCTCGTGGTCGGGCTCGCCGAGGCCCGCGTCGATGTCGGCGAAGGCGTCGTCGCCGTCGCCGTCGCCGAGCATCTCCTCGTCGTCGAGCATCTCGATCTCGTCGTCGAGGTCGCCGAGCTCTTCACCGAGGTCGCCGAGATCGGGGTCCGACTCGAGGTCGTCGAGCGGGTCGAGCGCGGGCTCCGGCGCGGGCTCCGGCGTGGGTGTGGGTGTGGGCGTCGGGGTGGTTCGCAGGGCGCCGAGGACCGGCGCCGGCGCGAGCGGGGTGCTCCCGAGCGGGCGCGGGGCGCCGAGGGTCGGCGCCGGCTTGACAGGCTCGACGCGCGCCATGCTCGGATCGGGACGGCCGAGCGGGGCCGGGGACTTGCTCGAGTCGGGACGCGTGCCGATCGGGGCCGGGGACTTGCTCGAGTCGGGACGCGGGCCGGGTGTGCTGGCCGGCGTGGCCGGGCGTGCGAGCGGCGCTTGCGGGAGCACGCTCTCGCTCGAGTCGGGCCTGGTCACGACCGGCTGCGCGGGGCCGCTGTCAGGCCTGGTCTGGCCGGGGCGCACGAGGTCGCTGAAGTCGGTCTCGCCGTCGTCGTCGCCGTGCAGGTCGCCGAAGTCGCTCTCCTCATCGAGGGCGGGCGCCGGTGGTTGATTCCTGAGATCGAGGTTGGCGCGGAGGATCCGCGAGTCGGCGACGATGCTCTCGTCGCCGTTGAGGCCGCGAAACATCTCCTCGTCCTCGGTCGGCAACGCCGGCACCCGCGGGTTGCGCGACGAGCTGACGCTGGCGCCCGGGAGCTTGTCGGGCAGCGGCGTATCCTCGTATTCGGTGATCACGCTCAGCTGCTCGAACTTCGGCGTCAGCGCGTCGTCGGACAGCGACGGGGGCGCGAGGTTCGGCCGCGGCGGCGGCAGTCGGCGCGCCAGCTTGGTCTCACCGGCATCGACGACGCCCGCGGCGATCAGGCCGAACAGCAGGGTCGAGACCTGCGGGACCTCGGGGTCATACTTGCGGCCGAGCAGCTCGTCGACGGTGCGGCTGCCATCGAGGCAGCGCAGGAAGTACTGCTCCTCGGGCAGCAGATCGAGCGGGGTCGCGTCGCCGGTCCAGCGCGGGCTGACGGTCGGGAACCGCTCGCTCAGGGCCTTGAGGGCCGCGCGTGCGCGCTCCTCGGTCCAGCGCTCCTGCACGCCGGCGATGATCAGGGTCTCGATCGGCATGTCGATCGGCGGGCCCCCGGTCGGCATGCCCGGCTCGCCGCCGACCTTGAATTGGAAGCGGCCCTCGTCCCAGCCGAAGATCTCGAACAGCTTGTGGCGGACCTGCTCCTCGAGGCCGTAGCGGAGGTTGGCCTCGGAGAGGATGCCCATCTCGACCAGCAGCTCGCCCTGCTTCTTGCCCGTGCGCCGGATCGCCTCGAGCGTGTTGTCGCATTGCTCCTGCGTGATGAGCCCCTGGTCGGTCAGGATCTGACCGAGGAACTCCTTCGGGAGGTTGGAGCGCACGACGGTCGGGCGCCCGTCGACGAAGAACACCACCTTCTTGGTCTCGCCCGCCAGCAAGTAGAGGTTGCCGGTGGTGCGCGTGCGGGCGATGTCTCGCACCAGAAACGCGAACGGCACGCGCTTGAGGGATCCCTTGGCCGGGAAGCCGAGGTCACTGTCGGGGGGTGCTTGGGTGGGCATGGTGGCGCAAGGCGGCGAGGAAGCTCCAGGATAACGCGGACCACGCGGGTCGGGGCCCCCGCCACGTCACGGTCGGGGCCCGGACCCGGCCCCGGTCGCATGCCGCGGGATCCGCGCGATGTCGCTGGGCGAAGCGCCTGTGCGGCGGTCCGCGCAGATCTGCCCGTCGTTTGCGGAGCTGGCCTGGCTCTTGGGACAGGTGACCGGGCAGGGTCCTTGGCCGTGGGGGCGGATCTGCTAGGGTGCGGCCCATGTCGCTGGTCGCCGTCGTCCTCGCCGCGGGTAAGGGCACCCGTATGGGCTCGGATCTACCGAAGGTGCTGCACCCCCTGCTCGGCGAGCCGCTGGTCGTGCACACGATCCGGGCGGCCCGGGCCGCCGGGGCGACGCGGGTGGTGGTGGTGGTCGGGCACGGCGCGGCGCAGGTCCAGGCGACCCTCGCCGACCGCTTCCCCGGGGTGGAGTATGCGGTGCAGGAGCAGCAGCGCGGCACCGGTCACGCGGTGCTGTGCGCCTTGCCGGTCCTCGCGGACCACGACGGCGACGTGCTGATCCTGAGCGGGGATGTTCCGCGCCTGCGCGCGCAGACGCTCGAGCGCCTCGCCCGCGCGTGCGCGGACAGCCCGGCCCGTCTGGCGCTGGCGACCTTTCACACCCGGGAGCCGCAGGGCTATGGCCGCATCATCCGGGAGGGCATCGGCGGGGAACATGCGGCGGATGCGGCGGATATGCCGATCATGCCGATCATCCCGATCATCCCGATCATGCCGATCATGCCGATCATGGCCATCGTCGAGGAGCGCGATGCGAGCCCGGCGCAGCGGGCGATCCAGGAGTGCAACGCCGGGGTCTATTGTGTCGGGGTCGCGCTGCTGCGCAGGGCCTTGCCGGAGCTCGGCACCGCCAATGCTCAGGGAGAGATCTACCTGACCGACCTCGTGGCCCGGGTGGCAGGGCAGGGGACCGCGCTCGAGGTCCCCGAGGCCGAGGTGGCCGGGGTCAACACGCCGGCGCAGCTGGCCGCGCTCGAGGCGCTGGCGCTGGCCGAGTCGCGGGCGGGTCGCGGCTGAGCTCGGTGGTCTGTCTCTTGGGACAGGTCGGCCTGTCCCGAAAGTCAGGTGAGACCGGCGGCCTCGTCGACCTGGCGGCGCAGGTCGTGGATGTCGAAGGGCTTCTCGATGAAGCGGTCGCAGCCGGCCGCCATCGCCTGGGTGCGCTCACGCTTCATCACGCTGGCGGTGACGGCGAGCACCGGTGTGCGGGCGATCTCCGGGCTGCGGCGGATGGCTTGCACGACCTCGATGCCGCTGATGCCCGGCAGGTCGAGGTCGAGCAGGACGACGTCGGGGCGGCGCAGGCGGACCATCTCCAGGCCGCTGATCCCGTCCTTGGCGCCGAGCACCTCGTACTTTCCCGACCACTCGAGGATCTTGCGCGCCAGGGCGAAGTTGCTCGGATTGTCCTCGATGTAGACGACGAGCTTGGTGCCAGGCACGGCGCGCAGTGTAGCGAAGGAGCGGGCCGCTGGGCGCCGTTCTCCCGGTAGCCCCATCGCGCGTGGCCTGAAGTACACTCCCGGCCCATGCCCGGACCCTCCGCTGCCGTGAACCGAGGCCATCGCCTGGCTTCCGGTGTGCGGCTGGCATGGGGGCTGGGTGCCGCATTGGTGGCGCTGGGCACCACAGCGGCGGCGGCTCCGGGCCCAGCATCGCGCTCCGATGCCGCGCCGCGATCGGCGACAACGGCATCGACCGGCCCGGCATCGGCGGCACGAGCATCGACCGCGCCAGCATCGACCGCGCCAGCATCGGCGGTGAACGAGGTGCGCAGCGTGAAGCTGGTCGCGCTCGCGGTGGTGGGCAACGAGCAGGTGGCGGCGTCCCAGGTGCTCGCGGTGCTCGCGGCCGAAGAGCTGCGTGTGGGCGCGGTGCTGCTGTGGCCGGACGATCCGCGGGTGCAGCGGGCGCGGGCGCGGCTGCTGGCGACCGAGAGCTTCGAGCGGGTGACGCTGAAGTTGAAGCCGATCGCGGGCGACGAGGGCAGCGCGCGGCTCGTGATCGAGGTCGAGGAGCGCGGCAGCCTGGCGGTCACCGACCTGTACCTCGGGACATCGCGCATGACGCCGTTTCACGGCGGCTTTCAGGTGCTCGAGCGCAACTTCCTCGGCCGGGCGATCCGCATCGGCGGCGGCCTGATCTGGGGCACGCTGCCGCGGCAGATCCCGCGCAGCCGCCGGCAACAGGCGCTGCGCGTGTTCATCGAGGCGCCGCGCCTGCGAGGCACCCGCTTCGGCATCGGCGGCACGGTCTACGTGCACAGCGCCAGCGAGCCCTATCGCATCGCCGGCGGCATCCCCGACCCCGACCCGAAGCTGTTTCGCACCGTCGATTATGGGCGCGCCGGCGGCCTGCTCGGGACCACCTTCGCGGTCACCAGCAGCCTGGTGCTCGGGGTCGACTATCGCATCGAGCGGGTCAACGCGATGCTGCCGACCGACCCGAGCTACCTGCGGCCCGACGGCGCGACCGAGCCGGTCGACCTCGACCTGCAGCGCGGCGTGCATCTGCTTACGTCGGCGAACTTCGGGCTCAACTATGACGGCCGCGAGGAGGCGGCGCGGCTCGGCAAGGGCATGCGCTTCGCCTTCGAGCTGCAGCTGAGCTCGCCCTTGGTAGGAAGCCGCTACGAGTACATGAAGCTGGTCGCGGGCGGGGCGTACACGTTTCGCTTGCCGTGGCGCCACTGGATCACGCCGAGCCTGGTCGCGGGCCAGATCGCCGGGCGAGCGCCCCGCTTCGAGCGCTTCTACGCCGGAGACCTCAGCGAGTGGACGCCGGGGCGCGAGCTCGGGATCATCTACTCGACGCGCGGGCCGATCGACGTGTTCGGGACCGGGGTCGACACCCGCCTGTTCGGCTCGCTGTTCGCCCGCCTCGACCTCGAGTACGTGTGGCCGCTCTTCACCCGCAACCGCGTGCGCGGGATCAAGGGCGGGGCGCTGTTCTGGACCACGGGGGTCTACACCTTCGCGGGCGACGCGGCCGAGCGCAAGCGCCAGCGCGACGCGGGCGGCTTCGGGGCGCCGTTCGGCTTCAACGCCAACTTCGGCCTGCGCCTGGAGACCGCGATCGGCGTGGTCGACCTCAGCATCGGCAATGTGCTGCGGAGGATGCCGCTGTGAGACGCCGCGGGTTCCTCGGGCTGGTGGCCGCGCTGCCGCTGATGACCGCGGCGGGCGGGCTCGAGCTGCTGCGCGCGCGCCGGGCCCGCTTCGAGGAGGTCGGCGACTCGGTGCTGATGACGATCGCGCTGCCCGAGCTGCTGCTGACCCGCGACCTCGACGCGATGGCCTCGCTCGAGTCGGCGTTTCGCACCCGCCTCGAGTACGAGATCACGATGTACCGCGCCGGCCAGGCCGATGCGATCGACGTGCGGCGCGTGACGGTCCTGATCCAGTGGGACCCGTGGAAGGAGCGCTACTTCGTCGAGACCAAGGAGCCGGACCGCAGCGCGATCCGCCGCTACTTCGTCGGGCGTGACGAGGCGATCGTCGCCGCCGTCACCCTCGACCGCATCCGCATCGCCCGCGCCAGCGCGCTCGACCGCGGGCCGAAGGCGGTCTACTTCGCCACTGTCGTCGCGCAGCGTAACCCGATCGAGAAGGGCCTGCTGTCCCCCGAGGAGGGCGAGGGGCGCGGCCAGGGGCGCGACCTGTCGGTGTTCTCGCGCTGGGTCGGCATCTTCATCCGCGCGACCCAGGTCGCCGAGAAGACCGTCGCCGTCAAGACCACCCCGGCCTTCTACCTGGTGACGCGATGACCGGGCCGCGCGACGATCGTGATGAGTCTGTCCCTGAGGACAGGACCGATGCGCCTGTCCCCGAGGACATGTCGGCGGCGCCGCGGCGGTCGACCTCGATCACGCAGCCCGGCGGGGTCTCGCGGATCTCGCGGATCCGGCTGACCCGCGCCGGCCTGCGGATCGTGGTCGGGCCGCGGGTGCCGTGGTGGGGTCGCCTCGAGTCGCGGGTGATCACCGCCCTGGCCGCGCTCGGGATCCTCTGCGTCGGCGCGTCGGCCTATCTCGTGACCCTGACGGTCACGTACTTCGACAGCATCGTGGTCGCGGCCGCCCGCAAGAGCGACGACGCGGTCGCGGCCGCCCGCCCGCTCTACGACGGCTTCGTGCGCGCCAGCAAGCTGGCCTACCGGGCCCGCACCGCCGCGCTCGCGCGCGAACTCGAGCTCGGGCTGGTCCAGGCCCCCGAGGCCAGCGGCGGCCCCGATGAGCAGGCGGACTGGGTGGCGGCCGCGCTGTGGGCGGTGCTCGAGCGTGAGGGCGACCTGGTCGAGCTGCGCCTCGATGGTCTCGGCACCGGGCCGCGGCTGGCCGAGCGCCGGCAGCTGTTCCCGGAGGACCCGCTGCAGTGGATCTGGTTCACGGCCGGACCGGAGCCGCTCGACCGGGCGCCCGGGGCGATCACCGACGGACTGACGCTGACGGCGACCTTCGCCCAGAGCACCGAGCTCGATCGCCGCTACCAGGCGCTCGGCGCCGCCAAGCGCGAGCTCGACTACGTGGCGGTCAACGGCAGCGTGGTCGACCGCGGCGAGCTCGAGGGCGCGGTGTTCCGGGCGATCGGGGCCGCGAGCGCGCTGGTGCTGATGGTGGCGTTCATCGCCGGGTTCCTGCTGGCGCGGGCGACCACCCGCAAGCTGACGATGCTGTCCGGCGTGATCCTGCGGGTGGCCGGCGGCGATCTGCGGGCGCGGGTGCCAGACCTCGGGCAGGACGAGCTCGGACAGCTCGGGGCGGCCTTCAACGGCATGCTCGACGAGCTCGACTCGGCCCAGCGCAAGCTCAGCTACTTGCAGCGGGTCGGCGCCTGGCAGGAGATGGCCCGCCGCATCGCCCACGAGATCAAGAACCCGCTGACGCCGATCCAGCTGGCGGTCCAGCAGCTGCGCGAGAAGGACCCCGGCAATGACCCGGCCTTCACCCGCCTGCTGCGGACCTCGGTGGAGATCGTCGAGGACGAGATCGAGGCGCTGCGGCGCATGGTCACCAGCTTCTCGCGCTTCGCCAAGGTCCCGGAGGCGCAGCTGGCTCCGGTCGAGATCGCCCGGGTGGTCGGCGAATTCGATCGTGCCTACGGGCACCTCACCGAGCGCGAGACCGACGTGCTCGAGGTGACGCCGGTCCCGCCGGGCCTGACGATCCTCGGCGACCGCCAGCTGCTCAAACAATGCCTGGTCAACCTCGTCGAGAACGCGGTGTTGTCGCAGCGCGAACGCGGTCCGGTGCACGTGCGCGTGTCCGTGCGCCCGATCCCGCCCGAGCCTGGGGTCGACCCTGGTCTGCCGCCGACGGCGCTGGAGCTGCGGGTCGACGACAACGGCCCCGGGATCGCGCCCGAGCGCCGCGAACGGGTCTTCGAGCCCTACGAGTCGACCCGCAAGGAGGGCACCGGCCTCGGTCTGGCGATCGTGAAGAAGGTCGTGCTCGACCACGGCGGCGAGGTCCGCGTCGAGGACAGCGACCTGGGCGGCGCCGCGGTGGTCGTCCGCCTGCCCCTCCACTGCGCCTGACCAGCCCGCCAGCCCGGCCCAGGGTCCGAGTGGGCAAAGGTGGGAGGCCAAGGTGGGCGGAGGCAAGGCGGAGGCAGGGCGGAGGCAAGGGAGGAGGCAAGGCTGGGGCGACCGCGGGTCCGTCGCCCAGGCTTGCGCGCGCCCACCGGCTGTGCGACGGTCGTCGGCTGGATGGGTCGTGGTCGCCCGGGCGTAAGCTGGGGCGTGGGGGTGGCGTGATCAGAGGCGCGGAGGTCATGCACAGCGGCGGACACACAACGGTGCGAGGTCGAGGGGCCATGGCCTCGGTGGCCCTGCCGGTCACGTTCGTGGTGGCCGTCGCGCTGGCGATGGCGAGCTGTGCGTCCGTGGGCCCGGCAGTCGCGCCCCCGGTCGTCGTCGTGCCGGAGCTCGTGGACGAGGGCCCGACGCTGGACCGCGGCGCTCCGGTGGCATTGACCGCGGTCGATGGCACCGCGTTGACGCTGCGCTCGCTGCGGGTCCGCGCCGTGGTCGATGAGCCGCTGGCCTTCACCGAGCTCGAGATGGTGTTCGACAACCCGGAGGGCCGCGTGCTCGACGGGCAGCTGGCGGTGACGATGCCGCCCGGCGCCCGCATCACTCGCTTCGCCCGCGCCGCGGGTCCGAACTGGATCGAGGCCGAGGTGGTGCCGCGGCGGGCCCCGTACGAGAGCCTGCTGCGCGGTGAGCCGCGGCAAGACCCGGCGATGCTCGCGGGCGCCGCGGGCGAGCGCTTCGTGGCCCGCGTCGACGGCATCACGGCGCGTGAACCAACCCGGGTCGTGGTCGCCTACGTGCAGGAGCTGCGCGGCCGCAGCGAGCCTTATCGGGTCGCTCTGGCCGGCCTGCCGCGCCTGCGCGAGCTGAGCCTGAGCCTGAGCTCGCGCACGGCGGTCAGCGTCGGCGGCGAGCCGGCGCTGCTCAAGGCGACGACGCAGGGCCAGGTCAACCGCTACACGGACATCACGCCGGGCCGTGATCTGACGCTGCACTTCTCGGGGCCGCGCGAGCTCGGGCTGCGCCGCGACGACATGGTGGTCGCAAGGATCTCGCCGGTGCCGCACGATCACCCGGATCCGATCGACAGCTTGACCGTGCTGTTCGACACCAGCGCCTCACAGGCGGCCAGCTTCGACGTGCAGATCGAGCGGCTCGCCCAGGTGATCGCGGCGATCGATCGCCACGTCGCCGGCGACATCCCGCTGCGGGTGATGGCCTTCGATCAGGGCGTCGAGGTCGTCTTCGAGGGCAGGCTGTCGCAGTTCGACCGCGCGCCGCTCAAGGCGCTGCGCGAGCGCGGCGCGCTCGGAGCCTCGAACCTCGCCGGGGCGCTGAAGGCGGTCGCCAGCCGCGGCGCGCGTCGCTACCAGCGGCTGCTGCTGATCACCGATGGCATGGTCACCGCGGGCGCTCCGGGCCTCGAGGTCGTGCGCGCCGAGGCCTCGCGCCTGCTCGACGCCGGCTACGTGCGCGTCGACGCGATGGTCGAGGGCGGCATGCACGACTCCGCGGTGCTCGGCGCGCTGGCGGCGGTCTCGCCCGATCACCCCGGCCTGGTGCTGCACGCGGCGCTGTCGCCCGACGCCACCGCGCGGCGGCTGATCCGCGGCGTGGTCGCCGACGTCGAGGTCGCGGTCAAGGGCGGCGCCTGGGTCTATCCGCAGCGCTTCCCTGCGCTGCAGGCCGGCGACGATGTGCTGGTCTACGCCGGCCTCGAGCGCGGCGACGCCGAGGCTGGCGAGGACTTCGCGGTCCAGCTGAGCGGCGGCGAGATCAACCGCGAGTTCGCGGTGCCGCTGGTCGAGACCGCCTCGCCGCTGCTGCAGGACGCCTGGTCCGGCGCGCGCGCGAGCTGGCTGATCGACCAGGCCAATACGCAGTGCGCGACCACCCAGGGCGGCCTGCCGGGCGAGCGCCTGGTCTGCGAGGGCTGGCGCCGGCAAGCCCTCGACTGGTCCGCCGAGCAC
>NZ_JACCSO010000751.1 GCF_013812955.1 Nannocystis sp.
CCTGCGTCCGCAAGCCCTCGCGCGCGTCGACCAGCTGGTCGAGGAGTGCCACGCCCTCGCCCGCCCGTTCGGCGCCCGCAGCGAGCCGCTACAGGCGCTCGCGGTGTGGGTGCGCGAGCGCGCCCACGCGGCCGCCGCGGGCGTCAAGGCCGAGTGACCGGACGCCGGGCGGAGCTCGCCCGGTTGTCACTTCTCACTGCACAGGTTGTGCAGGCTGTGCCAGCTGTGCCAGCTGTCTCATGGGACAGCTCGTGTCAGACGTCGGTAAAACCAGCGGCAGCCCGCTGACAGGCCGGGACCCGGCCTCTACAGTGACGGCATGCGCCCTCTGCTCGCCGCCCTGATCCTCGCCGCATGCGCACGAGAGCCCGCCCGCAGCGAAGCGCCAGCGCTCGCATCATCCGCGCCGGCCGCCCCCGCGCCGGCCGCCCCCGCGCCGATCGCCCCCGCGCCGATCGTCAATGCCGCACCGATCGCCGATGCAGCGCCGACGCCGATCGCCGATGCAGCGCCCGCCGAGAACGACCCACGCTGGCACTCGACCTTGCGGGCGATCGCCGCTGGCTATCGTCAGTGGGGCCGCGTCGACGACGAGTTCCGCTGGGCTCCCGGCCTGTGCCGCATGCCGACGCCGGCGCGCGCTCGCATCAGCGCCAGCGGCGATGAGGGCACCCACGGTCGCAAGCTCTACACCCTCTACGCCAAGGACCCGGTCGCCTATGGCGCGCCCGCGAGCGCCCACATGATGCCGGGCGAGGAGCCGACTGGCCTTTCGGACATCTCGCAGGTGCTCGTCAAGGAGGCCTTCACCCCGGTCGAGACCACCCAGCAGCGCGACTTGAACCTGCTGCCCGCCGAGCACGGCGGCAAGCTGTACCTGCCCGGCGAGCCGATGGGCCTCTACGTGCTTTTTAAACCGCTCAAGTCCGAGCCCGCGGCCACCGACGCGGGCTGGGTCTACGGCACGATCGCCGCCGACATGAAGACGATCACCGGCGCCGGCAAGATCGACAGCTGCATGGGCTGCCACCAATCTCTGCCGGGCCGTCTGTTCGGCCTGCAGAAGTCAGCCCCGCGCTGACAGCGTCGACCGGCCTCGGCCCGCCTCGGCCCGCCTCGGCCCGCCTCAGCCGGCGTAGATCCGCAGCTTGTTGACCGCGAACGCCATGCGGGCCATGCACTCGCGATAATCCGGGTGGCGAAGGATCATGTAGCCGTCGGAGAGCAGGGTTTGATGCCAGTCGCGGCGGGGCGTGCCGATCGGCAGCAGGTCGTTGACGACCAGGCTGTCGCCGAGGCGGGCGCGGATCTCGTCGAGGCCCTCGATGCGACGGATGCGACCCTGACCGGTGGCGCGCTTGAACAGCGCCGCGACGTGGTAGCGGCGGTTGGGGCGGGCGTCGAAGCTGCCCCAGCAGACAATGCGCGCCCACTCGCGGTAGATGTCGAAGTCGTTGGCGTAGTTCATCTGGTCGACGAGCTTCGCCCCGGGTGAGCGCGCGGCGATCTCCCCGAACACGACCTCGCCGCTCGGCTTACGAAACCACTCCATGTGGGTGAAGCCGGTGCCCATGCCCAGCGCCTTGAGCACCCCGCGGCCGAGCTCGATGCCCGCGCGCAGCTCCGGCTGGTACGGGTCACGAAACACGATCTGGGCCGGCGTGATCCACTCGTGGGTGCGGCCCTCGAGCGGCTTCGGGTGGTACTGCGCGACGCTCTCGAACACCGGCGTGCCGTCGAGGCAGACGGTGTCGTAGGTGAACTCCTCGCCGTCGATGAACTCCTCGAGGTTGACCTCGCTGAGGTGCGCGACGGCGCCGAGCACCCCGCGCAGCTCACCCGGGTCATCGGCGCGGAAGGTGTCGGCGGTGCCGGCCCCGGCGACCGGCTTGACGATCACCGGGTAGCCGATCTCCTCCGCGGCGGCCAGCGCCTCGGCGGCGGTGCGCACCCGGGCGAACTGCGGCACGCGCAGGCCCGCGGCCATGACCCGCTCCTTCATGATCGGCTTGTCGCGAAAGCCCAGCGCGGTGTCCGAGCTCATGCCCGGCACGCCGAGCGCCTCGCGCACGCGGGCGGCGAGCACGACGCAGGGCTCCCACATGCACTCGACGCGGTCGACCTGCAGGGCCCGGCCGGCGGCGACGATGCGGCGCAGCGCGTCGTCCTCGTCGAAGAGGCCGGGGATCTGCAGGTAGTCGCGCAGGTGCTTCTGCACCTTTGCCGGCAGGCTGCTGCGCGGCGTGTCGCCGATGCCGTAGACCTGCGCGCCGACCTCCGCGAGGCCCCGCGTGAAGTCTTGCATCTCGTCCGGGTAGTGCGGGGAGATAAAGAGGACTTTCATGGGCTGGGCTCGCGTCTGGTCAGAGGGACAGTTCTAAAAAAAGGGGACAGGCGCGAAGGCTCATCCGGCGCGCACGCGGACGGTGCGACCGATGATCTCGAAGATCTCGCGCATCGCGTCGTAGTCGGGGTGACGCATCTGGATCCATGCGTTGGCCATGTAACCGGCCTCGATCGGCTGGGTCGGGGTGCCGGGGGCGGGCAGGTGGGCCTTGGTGATGTACTGCCCGTACTTCTGCTGGACCTCGAGCACGCCCTCGTAGCCGAGGATGCGGCCGTCGCGGTCGGGGCGCAGGGCGATGATGCCGCTGGCGAACCGGCGCGAGGGCTTGTGTTCGATGCGGCCGTGCACGACCGCGTTGGCCCACTCGCGGTAGATGTCGATGTCGTTGCCGGCGGCGTAGACGTCCCACTGGCCGACGCCGGGCGGGCGGGCGCCGATCTCCGAGAACTTGAGGCCCCTGGGCCCGTAGAACCACTCCATGTGGGTGGCGGTGGTCTCCAGGCCCATGGTCGTGATCACCTTGCGGCCCATGGCCTTGACCTCGTCGTAGCCGGAGGCGTCGAGGCGGTTGGTGGACACGATGTACGGCGAGATCCAGCGGTGACGCATGGCCTCGAGCACGTTCGGGTAGTAGTGCGAGACGAACTCGAGCACCGGCACGCCGTCGATCGACATCGTGTCGTAGAAGCCCTCGTGGCCCTCGATGAACTCCTCGACGGCCACGGACTGGCCCTTGTTGACCCCGGCTTCGCGCAGGGCCGCCACCAGCTGCTCGTCGTTGTCGCAGCGGCTGGTACCCGAGGCGCCGGCGCCGGCGCGCGGCTTAACGATGATCGGGTAGCCGACCGCGCGCACGAACGCGACCGCCTCGTCGACCGAGGACACGCCTGCAGACTGCGCGCAGGGGATGTCGTGCTGGCGCAGGTGCTCCTTCATCATCGGCTTGTCGCGGCAGAGGATCGCCGCGTTCACCGACAGGCCGGGGATCTTGGTCGCCTCGCGCACTTTGGCGAGCGGGAGGATGTGGGCCTCGATGGTGACCTCGAGCCGGTCGACCCACTCGCGCCGCTGCACGCGTCGCACGGCGTCGAGCATCGCCTGCTCGTCGACGACCGAGGGCACCTGCTCATAGCCGTGCAGCCAGCTCTTGAGCTCGCCGTCGATCTGCGCGAGCGAGGCCTCACCGATGCCGGTCACCTTGGCGCCCACCGAGTGCATGGCGCGGACAAAGTGCCTCTGGTAAGAGGGGAAGTGCGGGGCGACAAACAGAACATGCATGATGTGTTTCCTACCCTCGGGGCGGCCCTTTTCGGGCCTTCCTGCGCACTTACCACGGCTGCGCGCTCAGGGACAGATCCATGACGGTGGGTGTGCTGCTCGGCCCCCAGCGCCTCGCCCCCATCGTCGGCGAGGCCGTGGAGATGCTGAAGATCGACGGCAAGATCGCCGCGATCACCGCGGGCTGGCAGGAGCGCGAGTCCGAGGACCAGGAGCTGTGCGACGCACTGGGCAATACCTCGGTCAACCTCATGCTCCACGCTCGCGGTGAGGCCGTCTTCCGGGACGACCCGGATTTCTTCGCCGCGCACCGGGCGAAGCAGGACCGGCTGCGCAATCTTCAGGAGCTCTACCGGCTGCGCCTGGCCAGCGCCTTGAAGGGGGCGCGCCGGGTTCAGCAGGCCACAGCCCCGCGAGATCTCATCGAGTCGGAGCTGGAAGAGGCCTTGCAGGCGCTGCGCCTGCTCGACACCCACCACGCCGCCAAGGTCCGGCATATCGAGGAGGAGTTCGAGCGCAAGGTCCGACCGCTCGAGCGCCCGGCCCTGCGCCGCCAACTCCGGGAGATCGACGCCATCCTCGGCGAATGCTCGGGGGTGGCGATCGCCGGCGGGCACGTCGCGGTGCTCTACAACCGCCTGCGCCTGTTCGACCTGCGCAGCCGCATCGCCCACCTCCCGATGCTGGCCTGGTCGGCCGGGGCGATGGCCGTCTCCGACCGAATCGTCCTGTTCCACGACAGCCCCCCGCAGGGCCGCGGCAACGCCGAGGTCCTCGGCGCCGGCCTCGGCCTGTTCCCGGGCGTGGTCGTGCTACCCCACGCCCGCCGCCGCCTGATGTTGCACGACCACGGCCGCATCTCCGTGTTCGCCCGCCGCTTCGCCGGCGCGACCTGCATCGCCCTCGACGAGCGCTGCTGGGTGAAGTTCGAGGGCGCCCGCTGGACCAGCGGCCCCAACACGTTCCAGCTGTGCTCGGACGGCCGCCTGGTCGACCCGACCGCCTCCAATCCGCCGCAAAACCCGCCGTCCGACCGGCCACAAACCGCGGCCATCCGCGCCTGAAGCGCCATGCCATCAGCGATCCCCTCCGCGATCCAGACGCTGCTCAGCCAGGCCCCGGTCAGCGACGCCGCCGTCGCCGCCTTCCTGGAAGCCCACACCTTTCCCATCATCGAGGGCCGCCAGGCGACCTTCGTATTTCAGGGCGCGGTCGACGCGGTACACCTGCGCCACTGGGTCTACGGCCTGGCCTCCTCGCAGTCGTTCCACCGCATCGAGGGCACCCGCCTCTGGTACCACACGCTCGAGCTGCCCCCGCAGTCGCGCGTCGAATACAAGTTCGAGGTCGTCCTCAACGGTCAGCATCAGTGGATTCAGGATCCCCTGAACCCGAACTTCGCGCACGACCCCTTCGGCGCCAACTCGGTGTGCGCAGGCCAGGGTTATCGGAGACCGGCGTGGACCGAGCCCGACCCGGAGGCGCGCCAGGGCATCGTGAAGGAGATGCTCTTCAAGGAGACCAAGCTCGGCGGGCCGCGCCGGGTCTCGGTCTACCTGCCCGCGCGATTCCGCGAGACCCGCCGCTACCCCCTGCTGATCGTGCACGACGGCGGGGATTACATGCGCTACGCGAGCCTGCAGACCGTGCTCGACAACCTGATCCACCGCCTCGAGGTCGCGCCGCTGGTGGTCGCGCTGACCCACCCCGGCGACCGCCTGAGCGAGTACCCCAATCACCCCGGGCACGCCGCATTCATCGCCGAGCAGCTGCTCCCGGAGATGAATGCGAAATTCCCGCTGTACGACGCGCCGGCCTCCCGCTGTCTGATGGGCGCGAGCTTCGGCGGAGTGGCCGCGCTGGCGACCGCGTGGCGCTACCCGGGCACCTTCGGACGCCTGCTCCTGCAGTCGGGGAGCTTCGCATTCACGGACATCGGCGAGAACAAGCGCGGCCCGACCTTCGCGAAGGTGGTCGAGTTCATCAACGCCTTCCGGGACCAGCCGGGCAAGCCCTCGGAGAAGGTCTACGTGTCCTGCGGCACCTACGAGTCGCTGATCTACGAGAACCGGTCGATGGTGCCGGTCCTGCAGGCGACCGGCATGGAGGTCCGCTACGAGGAGGCGCGCGACGGACACAACTGGGAGAACTGGCGCGACCGACTCCGAAGCGGATTGTCGTGGCTATTTCCCGGGCCGCTATGGATGGTCTACGAGTGAGCTTTCGCTTGCAAAGTTGAGGTGTTTTCGCCGATAGTCCGGGCCAGAGGGGTCTTCATCGATGGCCAACGTCACGCGCAACATTGGACTGTCGCTCGGCGCCGACATCTGCTGGCCGGGCTGCTTCGAGGAGCTGGTCAAGCGCCTCAATCTGAGCATCCCGGTCGGCGGCGACATCGTCGATTTCAACATCGACAGGGTCACGGTCGAGCCGTTCTTCCTGAGGCAGCCGGTCCGCTACGACGTAGTTTTGGACCGCCTCACGCACTGGTTCCAGACCAGCCGCGAGTGGATCAAGAAGGCCGTGATCATGGACGGCCTGTACGTCCTCAACAACCCGTGGTCGCTGCAGTCGATGGAGAAGCACTCCACCTACTGCGCGATGATGAAGCTCGGGATGCCGATCCCCGAGACCTGGATGATCCCCCCGAAGGAGCGGATCACCGATAACCCCGACGTGCACCCGACGATGGAGCGGTACGGCCGCAAGTGGGAGCTCGAGGAGATCGGTGAGCGCCTCGGCTACCCGTTCTTCATGAAGCCCTACGACGGCGGCGCCTGGGTCGGCGTCTCGCGCATCGACAACCCCCAGCAGCTGCGCCGCGCCTACGAAGAGTCGGGCAAGCGGGTCATGCACCTGCAAAAGGCCGTCGACCCCTTCGACCTGTTCGTGCGCGCCATCGGCATCGGCCCGCAGGTCCACATCGTCAAGTACGACCCCGCCGCCCCGCTGCACGACCGCTACAAGGTCGACTTCTTCTTCGTCGACGGCGAGGAGTGGTCGGTGCTGACCGACACCTGCCTGACCATCAACGCCTTCTTCGGCTGGGAGTTCAACTCCTGCGAGTCGCTGCGCGACAAGAGCGGCGTCTTCAGCCCGATCGACTTCGCCAACGCCTGCCCCGACTTCCAGGTCACCTCGCTGCACTACCACTTCCCCGAGCTGGTCAAGAACATGGTCCGCTGGTCGCTGTTCTGCGCGGCCACCAAGCGGACCATGCCGATGAACCTCGACTGGAAGCCCTTCTACGACATCGCCAAGAAGGACCTCCCGTACCGCGAGCGCCTCAAGGGCTACGCCAAGATCGCCAACGAGCGCATGGAGACCGAGCGCTTCCACGAGTTCTGCGACAAGCACCTGTCTCACCTCGACGAGGTCGCCCTCGAGTTCTTCGGCACCGAAATCGCCAAGGGCTACGTCCGCCAGAAGGTCTCCGCGCTGTTCCCCGCGCACGAGGTCCACAAGTTCACCGAGCACTTCTGGGGCCTGATCCAGTTCTGGCGCAAGACCGAGGCCGACCGCCTCAATCACCTCAAGGCCGCCCGCGAGCCCGACACCAGCGCCCCCGAGGAGCTGCGCAGCGAGCCCGAGGCCGGGTTCAGCGCGAGCACCCCGGCGGCTCCGGTCACCGCGAACTCGCCGATCATGACCCCGTCGCCCGTCACCGCCGGTGCTTCCGCGAGCCCTGTCGCGCCGCCGCCCGTCACGGCCTCGCCGGTCACCGCGAGCGCTGCCGCTGCGCCAGCCCCCGCGACCGCAGCCGTCACGGCCTCGCCGGTCACGCCGGGCAACGGCAAGTCGGGCTCGAAGAAGTCGAACCGGGCCCGCAACTGAGGGACCCGCCGAGGACCGCGATGGAGAAGCTGCGCTCAACCTGGTACTCGCCGCGCCTGCGTCAGGACGTCACCGTCGCGCGGTTTGGCCACTACGGCGCGCCGCTGTTGCTGTTCCCGACGGCGGGCGGCGACGCGGAGGAGTGCGAGCGCATGCTGATGATCCGCGCCTTGCGGCCGCTGATCGACGCCGGTCGGCTCAAGGTCTACTCGCCCGACTCGGTCGCCGGGCAGGCCTGGATCGACATGGACCAGTCGGCGCGCCACAAGGCGTGGGTGCAAAACCAGTACGACGGCTACGTCTACGAGGAGCTGGTCCCGGCGATCCGCCGCGACTGCCACAGCGACGACATCGAGCTGCTGACCGCGGGCTCCTCGCTCGGGGCCTTCAACGCCCTCACCAGCGTCTGCCGCCACCCCGACGCCTTCAAGACGGCGGTCTGCATGAGCGGCAGCTACGACTTCACCGGCTGGATGGACGGTCACCATCCGCTCGACTTCCACTACGCCTCGCCCCTGCACTTCGTGCCGCACCTCGAGGAGCACAGCGAGCAGCTGGCCCGCCTCCGCAACCGCTTCGTGATCCTCGCCGCCGGCGAGGGCCGCTGGGAGAACCCTGCCGGCGCGTGGCGGGTCGCCTCCACCCTCGGCGCGCGCAGCATCCCCAACCGCGTCGACCTCTGGGGCCCCGACCACGACCACGACTGGCCGACCTGGCGCGAGATGCTGCCCAAGTACATGTCCGAGATGACCTGAGCCTTTCGCCGAGCAGAATCGAGCAGAAACGAGCTCGAGCCGACCTTGATCGAGATGACCTGATGCCCCGCGCGCACGGACCGCGCCACTGCCCGGAGATCGCCTGACATGGTCCGCGTCGTCTTCATTGCGCCCTTCAACATGCCGGTCACGATGCGCTTCGTCAGCGCCGTGTCCGAGCTCCCGGACGTGCAGCTCGCGCTGATCTCCCAGGATCCTTCCGCGGCGCTGGCACCTGAGCTGCGCCAGCGGCTGGCCGCGCACTACCGGGTCGAGGACGCGCTCGACGTCAAGCAGCTGGCGCCCGCGGTCCAGGCGGTCGGCAAGCAGCTCGGCGGCATCGATCGCCTGCTCGGCACCCTCGAGCAGCTGCAGGTCCAGCTCGGCCAGCTGCGCGACCACTTCGGCATCGCCGGCATGGGCGAGGCGACCGCCCGCAACTTCCGCGACAAGGCGCAGATGAAAGACGTGCTGCGCGCGGCCGGGGTCCCCTGCGCCCGCCACCGACGCATCACCTCGCACGCCGAGGGCTGGGTGTTTGCGCGCGAGACCGGCTTCCCGCTGATCCTCAAGCCACCGGACGGCGCCGCCGCCAAGGGCACCTTCCGCGTCACCGACGCCCAGGGCCTGCAGGCGGCCCTGAACGCGCTACAGCCCTCGCCGGAGCACCCCGCCGTCGCCGAGGAGTTCGTCACCGGCCTCGAGCGCTCGTTCGAGACCGTCAGCATCCGCGGCCGCGCGGTCTGGGACTCCTCGACCCGCTACAACCCGGCGCCGCTGCACGTGCTCGAGAACCCGTGGATCCAGTGGACCGTGTTGCTGCCGCGGGAGACCGAGACCAGCGACACCCAGGCCGTGCGTCCCTACGCGCGCGCGGCCCTCGAGGCGCTCGGCATGACCACCGGCATCAGCCACCTCGAGTGGTTTCGCCGCGACCGCGGCCGCGCCGGCACCAGCGACAGCGGCGGCCCGGTGGCGATCTCCGAGGTCGGCGCCCGCCCGCCCGGCGCGCAGATCCTCTCGATCAACTCCTACGCCCACGACGTCGACTTTTATAAGCTGTGGGCGAGGCTGATCGTGCACGAGGTCTTCGACCCGCCGCGCCGCCGCTTCGCCGCCGGCGCCGCGTTCTTTCGCGGTCAGGGCGGTGACCCTCGCACCGCGCGTCGCGTCGTCCAGGTCCATGGCCTCGAGCAGGCGCAAAAGGAGCTCGGCAACCTCGTCGTCGAGGCCCGCCTCCCGCAAGTCGGACAGCCGCGCGCCGACACCTACGAAGGCGAGGGTTACGCCATCCTTCGCCACCCAGACACCGAGGTCGTCGAGCAGGCGCTGCAGCGTCTGGTCGGCCTCGTGCGCGTCGAGCTCGGCTGAGCGCGAGGGCTGGCTCTCGGGACATGTTCTGAGGGCCATGTCCTGAAGGCCATGTCGCGCAGCGTCCCAGGTCCACGATCGCGCGGTCTTCGACGATCAGCGCTTGCGCCGCAGAGGCGACCGGCCCGCCAGCACCCGCGCGTGTGGACGATTTTTGCATGCGTAGTTGCGCGCATGCCGGCGATCTCCCCAGCGGCGCGCGCCCGGCTGCGAGCGCCGAATACCGCGAGGACCGACGTTTTTGCCGGTCAGGCCACGAGTTGTCCACAGCGCGCCGTACCGGCCGGCTTCGCGCATCCTTCAAAGATCCGCGCTTGACCTGAGCGGCCCACCCGCCGCTTAAATGGAGCTGGAGTCGGAGGGGTTTCGATGCGCGCACACGACGGCAGCGAGCGGCAGCTGGAGATCCAGGAGTTTGCCCGGTTCGAGCAGGCGCAGGGCGTACGCGTGCGAGTGACGGGCAGCAAGCCGGGCAAGCCGCGGCTCGCAGATGCCACCGTCTATGGCGAGGACTTCGCGCTCGTCGCCGTGCGCGACGGCTTCTACGCCGATGACCTGCGCATCTACTACGTCTCGCGCGGCCGCGTGTACGTGGTCCGCTCGCCGCGCATGCGCTCCGGTCAGGGCTATCGAAGGATCTCCGCGCTCTCGGATGACGCCCGCGCCATCGACGAGGCCTGCTTCGACCCCGATGACCCCGAAGACCAGGCCACCTTCGTCGTCGCAGATTGCATCGACGGCATCGAGTGAACCGCGGCGCACACGCGCCTCAGCGAAACCACGGCCCCCTTAAAAAAGAACCGCCTCGCCCAGGGTATGCCCTGCCGGCGAGGCGGTCGAAGTCGCGAGACCGTGCTCTGGACTTCTGTTTGGTGGATGGAGGCGCCGGGAATTGAACCCGGGTCCGCAGGCCATCAGGTGGAACCTCTACGTGTGTAGTTGATGAATTTGGATTTTGGACTCAGGCATGCCCATCAACAGGCCCCCCCTCGTCCGATCCTCTAGTTCTCGCCGGTGCGCCCGAGGCTTGCGCACCTGCCAGCTCCTGTAATTACACCCCTGTCCCTACTGGAACTCCTCAGGCAGAGATGTCGCTACTTACGCAGCGAGGGCGATGCGCCCGTAGTTGCCGTCGTTGGCATCTGTGTTTTCCACATATTTTTGCGTGGCTATGTAGACAGCCCCGACACGCGATCCTCACGTTCAGAACCCCCGTCGAAACCTGACACCCCCGTTTCATGGGACTGAGAGCCCTGGTGGCTCCCAGCTGTTCCCTCACTCGACCCGGGAGCGACGGGCCCCCGAGACGAGCCCCGATTATGATGCGGACACCTGTCACGCGCAAGGGGGGCACCCCTCGCGCACGAGGCGCTCGCTTCCGAACCGCCGCCGCGACGGCGGGGCCGCGGGGTATGTCCGGGCCCGGTCATGGCCGAAGTGTTGCACGGGGTACCCCCCCGGGGTTACATGACCGAGGCTCCCCCTCGCGCCCAAACCGTGACACAGCCGCCCTCCCAGCGCACCCTCAGCGATCGTCCCGAAGGGCGTGAACCGCCGCGCCGAGCTTTCGTCGTCGTTCTTGCCGGCGACCGCATGGGGGAGATGGTCGAACTCGACCCCACCTATACGACCGTGGGCCGCGGCCTGACCGCGACCGTGCGCATCAACGACGAGGGAATCTCGCGGACCCACGCGGCCGTTACCGTCGACAAGGGCGTGTACTACCTCAGCGACGCAGGCTCGACCAACGGGACCTTCGCCAACGGCGAGCGGGTCGACAAGTATCCGCTGCGCGAGGGCGACAAGATCCAGCTCGGGGCGGCCAGCGTCCTGCGCTTCACCTTCCACGAGGACACCGACGACGACCTCCAGCGCAACCTCTACGAGTCGACCCTGCGCGACCGCCTGACCGGACTCTTCAGCCGCAACTACCTGGAGAACCGCCTCGAGAGCGATGTGGCGATGGCCCTGCGCCACGGCAAGCCGCTCGCCGTCGCGATGTTCGCCGTCGACGAGCCCCAGCGCCTGGTCCAGCAGCACGGCCAGGCGGTGCTCGACCACGTCTACCGCGAGCTCGCCCGCCGCGTCCTCGAGATCACCCGCAGCGACGACCTGCTGTCGCGCAGCGGCGACGAGTTCGTGCACGTCTGCCGCGATGTCGACGCCATGCGGGCGGTCCGCGCGGCCCTTCGCATCCACGCCAACCTCGCCGAGCACAGCTTCTCCACCCCGACCGAGCCGCTGCGCATCACCCTGTCCATCGGGGTCGCCGACCTCGCGCTGCTCCACGAGCCGAACGCCGACGCCCTGCTCAAGGCCTCGGAGTCGGCGCTCATGGTCGCCAGGCGCACCGGCGGCAACAAGGTCGAGGTCTACGACCCCGAGAACGAGCCCACCCGCCTCGTTTGAGGTCCGCCTCGTCTCGTCTCGTCTCGTCCCGTTTTAGTCTGGTTCTTGTCCTGTCTTGTCTGCCCAGGAGATCTCCATGCGCGCGCTGAATGGTGTTGTTGGCCGCTCGGGCCTTGCAAGCGCGCGACTCGCCGCGTTCACCCTGGCCGCCCTCACGCTCGTGGCCTGCCGCGGTGAGACGACCCCGCCGCTCTACACCGCGGCGGCGGAGTCCCCCAAGCCCGAGGCCGAGCCCGAGGCGGCCGCCGAACCCGGCCGGCTGTTGTGGTTCGCCCGCGGCCCCGGACGCGACGCGATCCTCGCCCGCGAGCGCCAGGATCATGCGAGCGCCGTCGCCCTGCTCGACCAGCTGCTCGCCACCCCCGACCTCGGCGCCGACGACCGCGGCGCCGCCCAGTGGCTGCGCGGCCTCGAGGATCTGCGGCTACAGAAGCCTGGCGACGCCGCGGTGCGCTTCGCCGAGGCCCGCGGCGCCCCCGGCCTCGCCGGCGTCAAGGACCGCCTGAGCCTGCTCGAGGCCCAGGCCTGGCTCGACGGCGGCGATCCGGTCAAGGCCCTCGCCGCCGTCGATGGGCTCGCCGAGGCCACCGGCAGCGCCGGCCGCACCGGTCCGGCGATCATCATCACCGCCGACGCGAAGGCCCGCACCGGCGACACCACCGGCGCCGCCGCGCTCTACGCCCGCTTCCTGCAGCAGGTCCCCGAGTCCAGTCGCCGCCACGAGGTGCGCGCCAAGTGGGCCCGCCTGCTCGCCGCCGAGGCCGACCTCGCCGGCCTGCGCAAGGCCCTCGAGCTGTACGAGCGCCTCGCCCTCGACGTGCCGCTCAGTGATTACGGCGAGGAGGCCAGCGAGCGCATCCCCGCGCTCGAGCAGCGCCTCGGGGTGCAGAAGTCGTTCGCCGAGAACCGCGAGGCGGTCCGCCAGCGCACGCTCGCCCGTCTGCGCGACGCCCTGACCCGCTCGCGTTACGCGGGGGTGCTGCGCGACGCCGACGAGTTCCTCAAGCTCAGCGCGCTGAGCGAGGCCGACCGTTGTGAGGCGCTGTTCCTCAAGGCCAGCGCGGTGTTCAAGCAGCGCAAGCGGGCCAAGTCGCGGCCGATCTTCGAGCAGGCCGCGAGCGCCTGCCGCAAGGCCGGAGCGGCGCACGAGGACACGCTGGTCAAGGCCCTCTACCAGGCCGGTCGCGGTCGCTACGCCGAGGCCGACTACGACACGGCCGCCAAACAGTTCGAGCTCGTCGCCCGCGACTTCGGAAATCACTCCTACGCCGACGACTCGCTGATCCTCGCCGGTGAATCCTGGGCCGAGCTCGATGACCATGCCCGCGAGCGCGGCGCCTACGAGCGCGTGCTCAAGGACACCCCCGGCGGCGACATGGCCGGTGAGGCCCGCCGGCGACTGATCGTGCTCGCCTTCACCCAGGACCGCCCGGGCGACGTCATCGAGCTCGCCGACACCGGCCTCGTCGCCGCCAAGCTCGAGCTGCGCGAGCGCGCCAAGCTCCACTACTTCCGCGGCCGCGCCCTCCAGCGCCAGGGCAAGACCGAGGCCGCCGTCGCCGCCTGGCTCGACTGCCTCGCCGCCGGTCCGCTCACCTACCCGGCCCTGCAAGCCCTGTCGCGCCTGCGCGACGTCGGCGACGAGGCGCTCGCCAAGGGCCTCGCGGTGCTCGAG
>NZ_JACCSO010000771.1 GCF_013812955.1 Nannocystis sp.
CCGCCGGCGCCGGAGAACACCGCCGTGGCGGTCCCGATGCCGCGATGCTCGAGCACCGCCCGGCCCATCGTCGGCTCGGCGACCACCACCTCCGCGAATTGATGCTGCTCGAGGAACGCCCGCACGCAGCGGCTGCTGCCGGCCTCCTCGTCCGACGAGAGCAGCAGTGCCACCGGCCCGCGCGTGCCCGGCAGCGCCGCGAGCATGCCGGCCAGCGCGCCCTTGATGTCACAGGCCCCGAGCCCGATCGCGCGCTCGCCCTCGATCCTCAGCCGCAGCGGGTCACCCTGCCACGCCGGATCCGCCGGCACCGTATCAATGTGCACATTGAACAGGATCCGCGGCTCACCGCGCAGCGCCAGCAGATATACGCAGCCCTCGCCGAGATCCACGAGCTCGCAATTGCACCCCGCCGCCTCGAGCCGCGTCCGCGCATATCCCAACAGCCCGCCCCCGTCGATGCGCCGCGGCGGATTGCGGGTGTCGAAGGCGACCAGCGCGGCCAGCTGCTCGAGCGCCGCGGCGAGGAGGGCCCCGGTCATCACGCCCCCGGCCGCCGCCTCGGGTTGACCCGCGCCGACAAGGTCGAGCTCATGCCATAGAGTTTAATAAAGCCCTCGGCCTCGACCGCGCCCCAGTCCGCGGATTGCGCGTACACGGCGCCCTTGTTGCGCAGGATGTGCTCCGAGCGGATCGCCACCGGCAGCACCGCGCCACCCGAGGTCTCGAGCGTCACGCTGCCGCTGACGAACATCTGGCTCTCGCGCATGAACGCCTCGATGTCGTCCTTGAGCGGCTCGAAGAAGAAGCCGCGATAGACCAGGTCGATCCACTTGCGCGCGACCAGCGGCTTGAACGAGTTCTGCTCGCGGGTCAAGATCGCCTCCTCGAGCGCACGATGGGCCGTCATCAGGCCGGTGATGCCCGGGCACTCGAACACGATGCGCCCCTTGAGGCCGATCGTCGTGTCGCCGGTATAGATCCCGCGACCGACCCCGTACGCGCCCAGCTGGGCGTTCAGGCGCCGCAGCAGCTCAGGCCCAGGCAAGGCCTCGCCGCCCAGCGCCACCGCGACCCCGCGCTCGAAGTCCAGCTGCAGGCGCAGCGGCGTGCGCGGCCAGGCCGAGGGGGCGGCGCACATCTGCCGCGTCTCCTCGCCCGGCGCCTCGAACTCGTCGATCTCCGAGCCCGAGGCGGTCACCCCGAGCAGGTTGGTATTGATGCTGTAGCGCGCCGTCTTGTCGCGCACCAAAAAGCCGCGCTCGCGCAGGAACTCGGCCTCGTACGCGCGCACCGCCGTATGCTCGCGCTGGATCTCGCGGATCGGCGCGACGATCGTATAATCCCCGAGCGAGCGCACCGTCTGGTCGAAGCGCAGCTGGTCGTTGCCCATGCCGGTGCAGCCGTGCGCGAAGATCCGGGTGCCCCGCGCCTCGCACAGCGCCAGCGCCCGCTCGACGATCACATAACGATCCGACACCAGCAGCGGATACACGTCCTGATACAGCTGCCCCCCGATCACCAGCGGCACCACCACGCTGTCCCAGATCGCCTGCGACCCGTCCTCGGTCACGTGCTCGGCCGCCCCCAGCTCGCGCGCCCGCGCCTCGATGTAGCTCCGCTCCGCCGCGTCCACCCCGCCCGTGTCCACGAACAGCGTGATCACCTCGTAGCCGCGCTCGCGCAGATACGGCACACAAAAGCTGGTATCGAGCCCCCCGGAGAAGGCCAGCACCACCCGCTTGTCGTTCGCCTGATCGGTCGTCATGCCCACATCCCCCCTACAGCGTGCCGCCGCCGAGCAGCGAATCCAGCAGCGCCTTTTGCACGTGCAATCGGTTCTCCGCCTCGTCGATGTGCATCGCCCGCGGTGAATCCAGCACCTCGTCGCTGACCTTCACGTTGCGGCGCACCGGCAAGCAGTGGCTAAACAGCGCGTTCGGCGTCAGCGCCATCTTCTCGGCGTCGACCATGAAGTTCCGGCTGCGCTCCCGCATCGGCCGCTCGTCCGCCCAGCGCCCGAAGTACGGCAGCGCCCCCCAGCTCTTGGCGTACACGACGTCGGCCCCGCGATAGGCGCTGGCGATGTCGTGCGAGACCGTGACGCTGCGCCCCTGCGCCGCGGCATATCCCTGCGCGGCCTCCATGTAGCGGCGGTCGAGCACATACTCCTCGCTCGGGCACAGCAGCGTGACATCCATGCCGAGCTTGGCCGCGATGATCAGCGCCGAGTTGGCGACCGCCGTGTTGAGCGGCCGCGGGTGGTAGGTCCAGGTCAGCAGCAGCTTCTTGCCGTCGGTCCCGCCCAGCCGCTCCTGCAGCGTCATCGCCAGCGCCAGCTCCTGACACGGGTGCGTGATCGTCTCCATGTTGATCACCGGCACGCTCGCATACTTGGCGAACGACTGGATCACCCGATCCTCGCGGTCGTCCTCCCACCGCTGAAACTTCGGGAACGCCCGCACCGCGATCGCGTCGACATAGCGCGACAGCACCTGCGCGACCTCGCGGACGTGCTCCTCCGGCTCGCCGTCCATGATCGCGCCCTCGTCGAACTCGATCGGCCACGCCCCCTTGCCCGGCTCGAGCACGATCGCCTTGCCGCCGAGCTGGTGCATCCCGAGCTCGAAGCTGGTCCGCGTGCGCAGCGACGGGTTGAAGAACACCAGCGCGATCGACTTGCCACCCAGCGTCTGCGCGTGCGGCCCGGCCTTCAAGCGCCGCGCAGTCGCGAGCAGCAGCTCGAGCTCGGCGCGCGTGTAATCGAGGGTCGAGAGAAAATGGCGCATCGCCGGCCCTCTACCACGGCAGGCCCCGCGCTCACACCCGCGAAAGCGGTCTGAGCGCGACCCTCGACCGGCGCGATCTCATGCGCCCCGGGTGGGGTGACTGCGCAGCGCCGTGTGCGGATCCGCGCGAGCCCCGCATCCGTCGCTTCGCAGGCCCTGTGGCGCCCAGAAACCCCGCCGCAGGACCTGCCGTGGACCAGTCCGCTGCGTCGCCACCATGCTCTCGGACATGGGCAACGTCCGCCTGCGCCGCCTGAAACACGTCTCGACCTTCCGTCGTCTGGCCCTCGCCGCCTGGGGCGCCCCCGTCGATCCGACCATCCACGGCACCCTCGAGATCGACGCCACCGCCGCGCTCGATTACCTCGAGCGCGCCCGCGGCCGCAGCGACGTCAAGGTCACGCTGACCCACCTGGTCGGCCGGGCGCTCGCGACCGTGCTCGCCGAGTACCCCGAGCTCAACGTCCTGATCCGCTGGGGCAGATTCTATCAGCGCGACGACGTCGATATCTTCTTTCAAGTCGCGCTCCAGGCCACCGCCGCGCTCGGCGACGTCGACCTCTCCGGCGTGGTCGTGCGCAACGCCGACCGCAAGACCGTGCTCGAGATCGCCGGCGAGTTCGCCGCCCGCGTGCAGCGAGTCCGTGATGACCGCGACCCCGAGCTCGCCGGCCTCCGCAACCGCCTCGGCCAGGTCCCGCCGCTGCTGCTGCGCCCGCTCCAGTCCGTCCTCGACTTCATCCAGTACAGCTTCAACATCAAGCTCCCCGGCCTGCCACGCGACGCCTTCGGCTCGGCCATGATCACCAACATCGGCATGTTCGGCACGCGCTGGGCCTACGCCCCGCTGTTCCCGCCCTCGCACTGCCCGATCGTCGTGCTGATCGGCGCCGTGCACAGCAAGCCCTGGGTCATCCACGAACCCACCGGCGAACAGCTCGCCATCCGCCCGATCCTTCCGCTGCACGCCAGCATGGACCACCGCGTGCTCGACGGCGTCCAGGCCGCCCGCGTCGCCACCCGCCTCGAGCACCTCCTGATGCACCCGGACGAGCTCGACGCCTGATCCCCCGCGCTGGACAGGCCAGCGCAGGGCGATCAGAGCGCACAAGCGCAGCTCAGCCGCGCCGCTTCACCGGCACCTCGTAGCTCAGCGACCCCGCCGCGAGCGCCCCTGCCCGCGCATGATCAAATGCACCAGCCCTGGCATGTGCTGCCCGAGCCACGCCCCGAGCTTTCCATGCATCGTGAACGTGTACTCGCGCTTCCTTTTAAAGATCGCATCCGCCATCACTTTGGCCGCGGCCTCCGCGGACCACATCAGCTTGAGCGGTCGAGTATCTTTACGAGTACCGTCCCATGTGCCCGCATTGTCGACCTGGCCGATCTCCGTCGCCACGAACCCCGGGTTCAACAGCGTGCAGCTCGCCCCGGATCCATACAGCTCCTGCGACAGCGTCAGCCCGAAGGCCCGCAGCGCGAACTTCGACGCCGTGTACGCCCCCGTGCGCGGCGACGCCAGCAGCCCAGCCACACTGCTGACCAGCGCCAGGCGGCCCTTGCTGCGCCGCAGCGCCGGCAAAGCATGCCTCGCCACCGACATCGCCCCGAACACGTTGGTGTCGAATTGCCGGCGCAGGTCCGCATCACTCAGATCCTCGATCCGGCCGACCACGCCGAAGCCCGCGTTGGCGATCGCCACGTCCATGCGGCCAAAGTGCGCCAGCACGGCCTCGACCGCGCGCGCCACATCCTCATCGTCGGTGACATCACACTGCACCGCGAGGCCACGGCGGCCGAGCGCATCGATCTCGTCGACCAGGGTCGTGAGGCGATCGAGGCGTCGGGCCGAGACGGCCACATCGGCGCCCCGACGGGCGAACTCGAGCGCGAGCGTGCGACCCATGCCCGCGCTCGCCCCGGTGATCCACACGACCTGTCCGTGAAACTGCTGCATAGGCGGCGACTGTATCACCGCCGCCCCCGCGGACCGCCGCCCCCGCCGAGCGGGAAGTGCCGCCGAGCCACCGGCCCCGAACAGCCCGAAAATCCGGCCAAAACGACGGTCCGGGGGCGCCAGGCCCTTCTCCAGACGATGGCCTCCCGCTTACCGTGGCGGCCATGATGAGCAGATGGGGAGCGATCCAGTGGGGTGTGCTGACGACCGGCCTCGTGCTCGGCTGCGGCGACGGCGGAGCCGGCACGAACGAGGCCAGCGCGACGAGCGGGGGCAGCACCGTGGACGACTCGAGCTCGACGAGCGCGAGCGGATCGACGCCGACCACGGCTGGCCCCGGGGACATGTCCTCCACGACAGCCGGCCCGAGTGACGGCACCAGCACCGCCCCCACCACCACCGACTCCACCACTGATACCGGCCCGACCACCGATACCGGCCCGACCACCGACACCGGCCCGATGCCGATCGACTGCGGCGGCTTCACGCCGGGCAACGACTTCAACGTGTGCACCGCGAGCTACCTCGGCGGGGCCGGGGCCGACGCGCCGGGCGGCGTCGACATCGGGCCCGACAACATCGTGGTCGTCGGCGGCGGCTTTCCGGGGCACGACTTCGGCGTCAGCCCGATCGTGATCGGCGAGGGTGACGGCGCCGTGCTGCGGCTCGCGCCGGACGGCACGCAGCTGCTGTCGGTGACCCGCCTCGCCAGCCCGGTGCGCGACCTCGACGTCGGCGCCGACGGCAGGATCGCCGCGGCGGGTGACTTCGGCGTCGTGCTGCTCGCCGCCGACGGGAGCGCAGCCCTGTGGACCGCCGCGGTGCCCGGGGCCCGGCGCGTCGCGGTCGGCAGTGACGGCACCGTCGCCGTCCTGCACGACAAGGAGATCCAGGTCTTCGACGCCGCCGGCGCGCCGCTCGGGACCTTCGCCGTCTCCGGCACCTCGATCAACGACCTCACCGTGCACGGCGAGAGCCAGAGCGTGCTGGCCACCGGCTATCGCCAGAGCGACCAGGGCGCGTGCCAGCAGTACAAGAGCACCTTCATCCGCAGCTACGGCTACGACGGCGCGGCGAAGTGGACCAACTACGACTGGAACGGCGAGCAGGTCGACGACACCGAGGACTGCGCCGACTCGCAGGGCAAGGGCCTCGAGATCGGCCGCGACGGCAAGCTCTACTACGCCGGCAAGAGCGACGGCGGCAACACCGTGCACCGCAAGCAGCCGACCGACCTCGGCAAGGACGCGCCCAACGTCGCCACCGACCCGTATGACACCCCCTACGGGCTCAAGGGCGCCAACGCTGTCGGTTACTTCGCCCGCTTCGACCCGGCCACCGGGGCGCACGAGGGCGGGCAGTTCCTGGTCAGCCGCAAGGCCAACCTCGGCGAGGACCCGGCCGCCGCGGAGGCCAACGCCGCGCCGCCGGATTATGCGACCGCGATGGCCGACGGCACCATGGTGATCGTCGGCGGCTCCGCGTACCTGATCGAGCGGCACGACGAGAAGTCGATCGACGGCGTGAAGCTCGGCAGCTACACCGCCTACGAGCCCTACGTGCTGATCGTCTCGTCCGACTTCAAGCAGCGCCTGGCCTGGACCGCCTTCACGGCCACCGGTCCTGGCAACACCGCCGCGATCGCGGTCGGCGACGGCGGAGCCGCGGCGCTGTTCGGGCAGTCCGGCGACAACCTCGCCAAGGGCACGCTGATCACCGTCGACGCCCTGCAGCCGGCCCCGGGCGGCGGCGACGGTGAGGCCTGGCTCGCCGTATTCCCGACCCCATGATCCGGATGATCCGGATGATCCGGACCGCTCGGCGTTACCGCATCACCGCGTCACCGCGTCCGCCGCAGCGAGCAGCTCGGCGCTGGTGACGATCTCGATCCCCGCCGCGCGCATCTCGGCGATCGCCCGCTCGCCGTCCCCGGGCTGCAGGTCGACCGCGCGACAACCATCGACGATCAGCTGCACCCGCAGCCCGAGTCGCAGCGCGTCGAGGGCCGTCGCCTTCACGCAGTAGTCGGTGGCCAGGCCGAGCACCGCCACCTCGGTCTCGCCGCGCTCGCGCAGGTCATCGCCGAGCCCGGTCGCGCTGCGGTGATCGTTGTCGAAGAAGCCGCTGTACGAGTCGACCCCGGGATCGGTGCCCTTGACGAAGACGCGCTCGATGCGCTGGGCTGCGAGCCCCGGGGCGAAGGCCGAGCCCGGCGTGTCCTGCACGCAGTGCACCGGCCACAGCACCTGCGCCACGCCGCCGAGCTCGATCATCTCACCCGGCACGCGTCCCTGGTGATTGGCGGCGAAGCTGCCGTGCGCGGGCGGGTGCCAGTCCTGGGTCGCCACCACCCGCGCAAAGCAAGCCATGACCGCGTTGGCCACCACCACCGTCTCGTCGCCGCGCGGCACCGCGAGCGCACCGCCAGGCAAGAAGTCGTTTTGCAGGTCGACCAGGATCAGCGTGCCCATCGCCCATGCATAAGCCAGACACGGCCGAGCTCGCCGGGAAACTTCGGGCCTCTCCGCAAAAGCGGGGCCGGGCTCGAAAGCGCGCACAACCGAGGTAAAAACGATCCATCAGGAGTGCCCGACGATGCCCGTCAAGATCGACCTCAGCCACCGGCCTGCACCACCCCAGGATTTCCCCCACCGCTGCTTCGAGCTCAGCCTGCGAAGCAAGGCCATCTTCGCGATCCTTCGCGGCCCCCAGCCCTGGGGCGAGGACAGCCCCACCTCACCGCCGCGCAGCTACGCGTACGGACATTTGCAGGGCCTCGCCGATGAGATCTACGCCCTCTTCCCGCGCGACATCAACGACGTCTCGCCCTTCACCGACGCCGTCAAGAGCGTGCTCGGTCCCGGAGCTCCGCGCCTGAGCGAGCATCACCGACGCGACCTGATGGCCGCCGGCGCCTTCGTCCGCGAGCGCCCCGACATCCCCGATGCCCTCGGCGAGGCCAGGCTGCTCGAGCTGGAGGCGCTGTTCATGAACTACGCCCAGCACCTCGAGCGACTCGGCCTCTACTTCCTGCGCATGATGCAGGTCAACGGCAAGAACCTGCCCGACGAGCTCGTCGTCAAGGTCCAGCTCGCCGCGCACGGATGGAGCACCGTCGTCGAGGCCTGAGCGCCGGCTCACGCCTTCGTGCGTGCTCGGGCCGCCGCGATCAGCCCGTCCTTGAGCGTCTGCAGCCGCTCGTCGAGGCCGACCGGGTAGACCTCGGCGTCCTGCAGCTTGCGCACGCCCGGCGGCAGGCACTCGAGCTGCGCGAGCGTGCGAGCCCGCGTCTCGACCAGCGGCGGCGGCGTATACACCGGCACGCCCGCGCGCAGCAGCGGCACCAGCAGCGCCTCGCCCTCGCCCTCGAGCACGAAGCGCTGGTCCGGCGCATCGACGCGGTGAGCCGCCGCCCCGAGCCCGAGTTCGGTGTCGTGGATGACATCGCCGATGAAGCCGCCATCCGCCCCGCGATGGCGACGGACCTGCTGCACGCCCGGGTTCGAGACCTTGATCGGCTCCTCGGACAGCTTGATCCGATACTGCCACGGCATCGATGCATCACCACGGACCGCGGCGAGCTTGTAGACCCCGCCGAGCGCCGGCTGGTCGTGGCCGGTGATCAGGCGCGTACCGACCCCCCACACCGAGATCTTGGCCCCCGCGGCCCGCAGCCGCGTGATCGCCTGCTCGTCGAGGTCATTGCTGGCGACGATCGCCGCGTCCGGAAACCCCGCCGCGTCGAGCAAACGCCGGGCCGCCTGGCTGAGCGCGGCGAGGTCACCCGAGTCGAGCCGCACCCCGGCGAGCGCGTGGCCGCGGGCCCGCAGCTGCTCACCGACCGCGATCGCGTGACGCACGCCCTCGAGCGTGTCGTAGGTGTCGACCAGGAACACGCAGTTGTTCGGCAGCGCCTCCGCGTAGGCCGCGAAGGCCTCGCGCTCGTCGTCGAAGGACATCACCCAGCTGTGCGCATGGGTCCCGCGCACCGGGATCCCGTACAGCTTGCCGGCGAGCACGTTGGAGGTCGCCGAGCAGCCGCCGATGTACGCCGCGCGGGCAGCCGACAGCGCGCCGTCGATGCCCTGCGCCCGCCGCAGCCCGAACTCCAGCACCGACTCACCCCCGGCCGCGCTGCACACCCGCGCCGCCTTGGTGGCGATCAAGGTCGAGAAGTTGAGCAGGTTCAGCAGCGGCGTCTCGACCAGCTGCCCCTGCAAGATCGGCCCGCGCACCCGCAGCAGCGGCTCGTGGGCGAACATCGCGGTGCCCTCGGGCACGCCGTCGACGTCGCAGGTGAAGCGCAGCCCGCCGAGGTACTCGAGGAACTCGGCCGAAAACAATTGCGCCCCGTCGTTGCCCGTCAGCGTGCCGAGGTACTCGAGGTCGCTCGCGTCGAAGCGCAGCGCCCGCAGATAATCGAGCGCATGCTGCAGGCCGGCCGCGATCGCATAACCACCGCGAAACGGCGGCCGGCGAAAGAACAGGTGGAACACCGCCTCCTCCTCGGCCCGGCCGAGCCGCCAGTACCCGTACGCCATCGTCAGCTGATAGAGATCGGTGAGCAGCGCGAGCGACGGTCCAGGCATCAACACCGCTTGCCAGCCGCGGCCCCCGTGGTCAAGCCACGCCTTCGAACCAGCCGGCCCTCAAACGGGCGGACGCAGCGGCGACGCGCGATCGAGCTTCACGCGGCACATCGGCCCCGGCTCGCCGGTCGAGGCGTCGGTATTGGAGATGCCTCCCTGGGCATCGAGCATCACGCAATCCTTCTCCTCGCAGTGCTCGAGTCCGAGCACATGCCCGAGCTCGTGCACGGCCGTATTGGTGACCCGCCAGGTCACCTGGGCCGCGTCCTTGGCCTTGCGTCGCAGGCGGTGGCTCGAGACCACCGCCGCGGTCCCGTCCAGCTCGCCGAGGCCGAAGATCCCCCAATCCTTGAAGCCGTCCTTGCTGGTCGAGATGTCCGCGGTCGTCAGCCCGAGCACTCGTGTGCGCGATGGCGCGCCCGCGGGGATCTGCTCGCCGAGGAACTCGAGCAGCGCATCGGCACGATAGCGCCGGCGCGGCGCATAGAATGCCGAGCGCGGCAGCGCGTGCGCGTCGATCCGCCGCACCTCGACCTGATAGACCCGCTGCAGCTCCGCCTCGATCGAATTGATTAAAGCCGGCGGAAACCCGGCGGCACCCGGTCGCGGGTCGGTCAGCACCACCAGCAACACCACCGCCCGGATCGCTTGTGGAGCCCGCATGGCGAAAGTGATGGCGGAAGTGGTGGCGGAAGTGGTGGCGGAAGTGGTCGCCGGAGTCGCCTGTGTGACCATCGCCTGCGTCGCGGTCACTTGCATGGCCACCACCACGCTCGAGCACAGGCCGAGGCCGCTCGCCAGCAACCACAGCCACCGCGCCCCCCCGTTCGTGCTGCGTGCGGCCATGCTCACCGGCGCTCTGGTACGTGTGAAACCCTCGCGGGCTTCATCCGGTCAAACCGACCGGGCGCGAGGACGTCGCCAGAGCCGCGAACTTTCGTTACCCTGGCGGCATGCGCAGTTCTGGCCTGACTTTCATTCGCACCTCGCCCCGCCCCTCCACGCTCGCTTCCGGCGCGCTGCTCGCCGGCCTGCTCGCCGCCTGTAACACCGAATCCGGGACCACCGCGGCCTCCGCCACGGACGGCAGCTCGGGCGGCTCGACCGGCAGCTCCTCGCCGACGACCGGCACGACGGGCACGACGACCAACTCCTCCACGCCGACCACCGGCGAGCCCACCGTCGGCTCGGCCTCGAACACCGACTCGGGGACCACCACCGCCACCGGCACCACCGATGCCACGGTCGGCAACACCGACAGCACCACCGGCACCACCGACGCCAGCGGCACGACGATGCCCGTGCAGACCACCTCCGGCACCAGCACCGGCACCACCGCCGGCGAGACCCTCGGCGAGACCACCGACAGCACCGGCATGGGCTCCAGCACCGGGGACTCGACCACCGGCGCCGTCGAGGAGCCCTGCGCGTGTCCCCCGCTCGAGGTCCCCCTGGACGACGGCATCTTCGTGCTCTCCGACAACTCCGAGCTGTACAAGTTCTACCCGGAGACCAACACCTTCCAGATGCTCGGCGCCTTCAAGTGTGGCAACGCCACCGGCACCTTCTCGATGGCCGTCGACCGCCTCGGCTACGCCTACGTCATGTTCAGCTCGCCGCTCGGCGAGATCTGGAAGCTCGACGTCACCAACGTCAACGACTGCTCCGACCCCGGCTACAACCCCGGCCAGGGGGGCGTCAACTACTTCGGCATGGCCTTCGTCTCGAACAGCAAGTTCGACCAGTGTGACAAGCTCTACGGCAACACCTTCAACGGCCTCGGCGGCTTCAGCGAGGGCCCCAACATCGGCGACTTCCTGAGCGTCGACCCGAACAACCTGCTGGTCAACAAGATCGGCAAGACCAACTTCAACGGCGCCGAGGTCACCGGCACCGGCGACGGGCGGGCCTTCATGTTCGGCGGCGCCAACCCTGCCAAGCTGGTCGAGGTCGAGAAGGCCACCGGCAAGTTCATCGAGACCACCCCGCTCGGCAACCTCGAGCTGACCAACGCCTTCGCCTTCGCCTTCTTCGGCGGCGACTTCTACCTGTTCACCGAAAGCGACAACAACCCGTTCAACACCAGCAAGGTCACCCACTTCGACTACGACGACAGCGACAACAACGGCGTCAAGGAGCTGACCACCGTGGTCACCGAGGCCCCGATCCGCATCGTCGGCGCCGGCGTCTCGACCTGCGCCCCGTTCGCGCCCGTCTGATCCGGGCGGGAGATCTCCGGACGCCTGCCATGACACACGAGGACCGCCACCGCGGGCGCCACCCCGGCGACGAGCGCCTGTTCGAGGCCAGCGAGCTGCCCGCCCTGCGGGCCGCCACCGATGAGCTCTCCTGGCTGCTCACCCGCGGTTATTCGGACCCTTCCGCGCTCAAGCTGGTCGGTGACCGCCACGAGCTGAGCGCGCGCCAGCGCCAGGCCGTCGCTCGCTGCGCCTGCAGCGACGCGGCCCGCGAGTCCCGTCGGGCTCGTCGCCTGACCCGCGCGCAGCTCGGCGGCCGCGCGCTCGCGCTCGACGGCCTCAACTGTCTGATCACCGTCGAATCGGCTCTGGCTCACGGCATCGTCCTGCGCGGGCGTGACCACGCCCTCCGGGACCTCGCCAGTGTTCACGGCACCTACAAGCAGGTCGCCGAGACCTCCTTCGGCATCGAAATGATCGGCCGCCACCTGCACGGCCGGGGCGAAATGGACCCCGCGCAGCAAGTGCCGGAGGTCCGCTGGTACCTCGACCGCCCGGTCGCCAACAGCGGCCGATTGCGCGCCCTGCTGCTGGAGACCGCGGAGCGTCGCGGCTGGCCCTGGACGGTGGAGCTGGTCACCAACCCCGACGCGGTCCTGATCCAGCAGACCGCCGTGGTCGGCACCAGCGACGCCTGGATCCTCGACCGCTGCCCGGGCTGGTTCGATCTCCTGGACAGCCTGCTGAGCGCCCAAAATTCCGGGCCAGTCCCTGGCCTTTCCGCCGGCCCCGCGCCCGCTCCCTCGGGCCCGATCCTGGCCGCCAGACCCGGCCTGTGGCTGCTGGACCTCGGCTCCCCAGCGCCGCCGGATTCGGGTATAGGTGGCTTGTGATGGCCTTCTCGCTCCGTCTCCCGCGCGCGCTGTGTGGCGCCTGGCTGCTCGTCTCCGGCTGTGCCGATAGCAGCACCGCCGACGCCCTGATCGGCCCCGACGGCGGCTCGGTCGTGCACGAGGACGGCGTCACGCTGACCGTGCCGCCCGGCGCCCTCTCGACCTTCCATCAGATCATCATCCGTCCCAGCGACGAGAAGCTGTCGCGCGGCGGCTTCGAGCAGGTCGGCGGCAGCTACCTGATCGAGCCCCGCATCCTTCGATTCAAGATCCCCGCCCAGCTGACCTTCGACAAGAGCGTCAAGGACAAGCCCACCGTCCTCATCAAGCCCGGCGAGGCCCGCGTCATCGCTTACAGCTCCGCCGACGACAAGCCCACCGCTTATATCGGCAGCCTCGGCATCGTCGCCGCGGCGAAGGGCGGCGACCCGGTCGCCATCGTCGACGCCCCCACCCTCTCGCGCACCCCCGACGCCACCGACCTGAACGCCGCGAGCGTCAACGTCGGCGAGCTGATGGTCAGCCCCGCCGGCCTCACCACCCTCGACATCGGCTTCACCGCCTTCGACCCGACCGGCCAGTCCCAGCGCCTGCTCAACGGCGAAGGCAGCTCCTACTGCGGCTTCAAGTTCGGCAGCGTCACCGGCGCGAGCATCATCGGCGGCTGCTCGACCGGCACCGCCAGCGGCTCGCTCGCCCTCAACAGCCCGCAGGCGACCGTCCAGGTGCTCCCCTTCCTGATCGGCAAGCTCGAGCGCCCCGTCGTCGTCGAGGTCCAGCTCGGCAGCGGTGATCTGGCCGTCAGCGCCGGCTACTTCGCCTTCAACACCTCCCCCTGCTTCCTCGAGAGCTGCTCCGGCAAGGGCATGTGCGACGACAGCAGCGGCAAGGCCCTCTGCACCTGCGACGAGGGGTACGCCCCGGGCGAGGCCGTGAGCTGCGACTGCGTGCCCAAGTGCGAGGGCAAACAATGCGCGAGCGACGGCTGCGGCGGCAACTGCCAGCCCGGCTGCAACGCCGACACCCACTCCTGCAACTTCGACAACGGCCAGTGCGTGCCCCTCCCGCCGCCGGAGACCACCGGCGACGACTCGACCGGCGACATGACCACCGGCGGCCCCTCGACCACCACCACCACCACCGGCGATCCCTCGACCACCACCACCGGCGATGCGAGCAGCACCGGCGCCGCCTCGACCACGAGCGGCTCGTCGTCCGGCAGCTCCGGCTGATGTGAGGATCAATGCGGGCCCGCGCCCGCACCTTGATATCGCCCCACTTCACCCCCCCGTTGCCCGCCGCTTTTGTGCCCGCGGGCGAAGTGGATGTCAGGCGAGCCACCTGAGCCACCTGAGCCACCTGAGCCACCTGCGCCTACCCGCGCTCGCTCGCGCCTGTCGCGATCCCCTGCCGCCCGCTTCCCCCATGCCGGGGTTTGCCAGCGCCGAGGGTTTGACCGCGCTTCATCGCGGCTTGCGGCCGCCCCAAAAGCCTGCGTAAGATGCACAAATCCGGACCCTGCTCCCTGGCGGCGTCCGGCCTTGCTAACCCGCTACATGTTGGGAGCCGAATGATGACACGCTCGCATCCGAACCGAACCAAACTGGTCACGAGCACGGCGCTCGTCGCTTTGTTTGGCGCAGGAACCTCGTTAGGGCTCGCCGGCTGCGGCGAGGCCACCGACGGCCAATGCGTCCCCACCTCCGAATTTTTCCGTGAAGAGGTCTGGATCCCGACGCTGAGCGCGACCTGCATCGGCTGTCACACCAGCTCCGGCGCGGCCAAGGCCAGCGACTTCATTCTTCAGCCCGACCAGGTCCCCGGCTACCTCGACGCCAACCTGAAGACCCTGCAAGACCTGTCGCGTTACGAGGTCGACGGCCAGAAGTTGCTGCTGATCAAGCCGACCCAGCGCGGCGTGACCCACGGCGGCGGCGAGCAGCTCAAGGTCGACAGCGAGCAGTACGAGGCCCTCAAGGAGCTGCTCAATCGCTTCGAGAACCCGGTCGCGTGTGAGGACAAGGTCAACGTCGGCGACTACTTCGACGGCATCGAGCAGCTCGACGAGGTCGCCACCCTGCGCAAGGCCACGCTCGCGCTGACCGGCCGCCTGCCGAGCACGCAGGAGGCCGAGCAGGTCCGCGGCTACGGCATCGACGCGCTCGACCCGGTGCTCGACGAGATCATGAAGGAGGACGCCTTCTTCGAGCGTCTGACCGAGATCTTCAACGACACCCTGCTCACCGACCGCTACATCAACGGCAACGACGCGGTCGCCCTGCTGGCCGCCGACAAGTTCCCGAGCTACTGGTACGAGAGCGTCGAGGACGACGCGACCCGCAACACGCTCCAGTATTACAGCAACGTCGGCATCGCCCGCGAGGCGCTGAACCTGATCGTGCACGTCGTCAAGAACGACCTCCCTTACACGGAGATCCTGACCGCCGACTACATGATGTTCACGCCCTACTCGGCCAAGAGCTACGGCGTCGACGTCACGTTCAAGGATCCGACCGATCCGTGGGAGATCGCCCCCGGCAAGCTCAAGGACGTGCCGCACGCCGGCATCCTGACCTCGACGATGTTCCTCAACCGCTTCCCGACGACGGCCACCAACCGTAACCGGGCCCGCGCGCGCGTCATCTACAAGTTCTTCCTCGACACCGACATCTTGAAGCTCGGCGCCCGTCCGCTCGACCCCACGTCGATCAAGACGGTCAACCCGACCATGAACAACGCCAACTGCACGGTCTGCCACGAGCTGATCGACCCGATCGCGGCGACCTTCCAGAACTACCAGGCCCGCAACGACTACACCCCGCTCGATACCACCGAGCAGATGACATGGTTCACCGACATGCGTCTGCCCGGCTTCGGCGACACGCCGCTGCCCGAGGGCGACGAGAAGATCGCCGAGCAGTGGCTCGCCAAGCAGATCGTCGCCGACGACCGCTTCTCGCAGTCGGCCGTGCGCGTGGTCTGGAAGGGCCTCACCGGCCAGGACCTGCTGACCGAGCCCTTCGACGCCGCCCACCCCGACTACGTGCACGCGCTCGAGGCCTACCAGGTCCAGGACCGGGTCGTGAAGTCGATCTCCGCCAAGCTGCGCGACAACAACTACGACCTCAAGCTGGTCTTCAAGGAGATCATCAAGACCGACTACTTCCGGGCCAAGAACGTCCGCCTGCCGGCCGACGGCGTGCTCGACGACGACCGCAAGGCCGAGCTCGCCACCCTCGGCACCGCCCAGTACATGACCCCCGAGCAGCTCGACCGCAAGATCGAGGCCGTGACCGGCTACCCCTGGCGCCCCAACCGCGACCAGCCCGACTTCCTCACCAACGGCAACGAGTACCGCATCTTCTACGGCGGCATCGACTCGAACTCGATCACCCAGCGCATCAGCGACCCCAACGGCATCATGGCGAACATCGCCATCCGTCTCGGCAACGAGATGTCCTGCCTGGCGACCGCGCGCGACTTCTCGGCCGACCCCTCGGACCGCCTGCTCTTCCCCTACGTCGAGCGCAGCTTCGTCCCCGAGGACGACAACCAGTTCGCGGTCCCCGCGGTCACCGACGCGATCCGGGCCAACATCCAGCACCTCTACGACCACGTGCTCGGCGAGTCCTACGATCTCAACGACCCGGAGATCACGGCCGCCTACAACCTGTTCGTCAACATCTGGAAAGACGGCAAGAACGGCGTCAAGGCCGGCACCTACTCCGTCGACCTGGCGGGCGCCTGCCGCTCGACCAACGACTACTGGACCGGCAACGAACTGCCGGAAAACCGCAAGATCGCTCAGGACCCCGACTACACCATCCGCGCGTGGATGGGCGTCCTCAGCTTCATGCTCTCCGACTACAAGTTCTTGCACGAATAGGAGGTGTCATCATGGACCGCCGCAAATTTCTCAGCCTCGCATCCCTCGCCGGCCTCGCTGTCGCCTCCACCGACGCCTTCGGTAGACCCGGTACCCCCAATACCCTCGGCAAGAACCCCACCCCCCTGTACGAAGCGTACAAGGGCCCGCTCTACATCATGGTCAACGCCGGCGGCGGCTGGGACCCGACCTCGCTCTGCGACCCCAAGGGCTCCGCGAGCGCGGAAGACCCCGACGCGATGAACCGCTCGTACCGGACCAGCGACATCGGCGTCACCCCGAGCGGCATCCGCTACGCCCCGCTCGGCACGATGGACAACCCCAACTACTTCCGTGACTTCTTCGAGAAGCACGACAAGGAGCTGCTGGTCATCAACGGCGTCGACATGGCCACCAACGGCCACGAGACCGGCCAGGTCCACACCTGGTCGGGGCGCCTGGCCTCGGGCTACCCGAGCTTCGCCGCCCTCGCCGCCGCCGTGTACGGCCGCGACCTGCCGATGAGCTACCTCAGCTTCGGCGGCTACGACGACACCCAGGGTCAGGTCGCGCGCACCCGCAGCGGCAACACCCAGGCGCTGGCCCGCATCGCCTACCCGGACCGCATCGACCCCAACAACGAGGAGTCGCTGTTCCACTCCCCGGCCGCCAGCAAGGCGATCCTGGACGCCCAGCTGGCCCGCAAGGACCGCCTGCTGGCCCACGAGCAGCTCCCGCGCGTGCAGCGTGCCATCGGCATGATGTACGCCTCGCGCACCGGCTCCAACGAGCTCAAGCGCCTGCAGCAGTTCTTGCCGGAGATGCTCGACAACTCCGGCAACGGGCTGCTGCGCCAGATCCAGGTCGCCATGGCCGCCTACAAGGCGGGCATCACCGTCGCCGTCAACCTCGACATCGGCGGCTTCGACACCCACGGCAACCACGACCAGAACCAGATCCCGCAGCTCCAGAAGGTGATCGAGGGCCTCGACTTCATCACCAAGGAGGCCGAGCGCCAGGGCGTCGCCGGTAACTACGTCGTCATGGCCGGCTCCGACTTCGGTCGCACCCCCGGCTACAACGACACCAATGGCAAGGACCACTGGGCGATCAGCAGCGTCATCGCCATGGGCAAGGGCATCCGCGGCGGCCGCGTCATCGGCGAGACCACCGAGCGCCACGACCTCAAGAGCATCGACCCGAAGACCCTCAAGGTCAGCGAGTCCGGCATCCACATCGAGCCCAAGCACATCCACATGAACCTGCGCCGGCTCGCCGGCATCGAGGCCGACGAGCTGATGAACTTCTATCCGCTCTCGGTCACCGCCGAGGAAGAGATGAACCTCTTTAGCTAGCGGCGCCCGCGCGGCCCTGCCCGCGCAGCACAGCACAGCACAGCACAGCGTTTTAGGGCCAAGCCCTGCGCCGAAGCCGAAATCCACGCCTGGTGTGTCCGCGACCGCGGGTCACCGGGCGTCGACGTTTTCGGCCCTTTTACAGGTGTGCTATGGTCGTCGGTCGCGGCCATGGCACACCACAGCACCGTCCCACTCGCCCTCCTCGCTCTGTGTGCCGCGCTCGCGCCCGTCTCCGGCTGCAACGGCGACAGCCCCGGCGGAGCGACCGAGTCGGGGGGCGCGAGCACGGGCGGCACGACGGGTGAGCTGCCGACCACCGGCGGCGGCGAGGTCCCGACCGGCGAGCCCGACGATTTCGGCCCCGAGCAGCAGTTCAGCCTGCGCCTCAACGACACGCCGGTGCCGCCGCTGAAGCTGAGCATGAACAAGGCCGAGGTCGCCGAGCTGTTCGGCGCGACGGCGCAGGAGATCCAGCTGATCGAGGTCGAGTCGAAGGCCCTGCTGACCAACACCCTCGAGGAGATCAAGAACGCCTGCGGCACCTCCTGGTCGCAGGACAACGAGGACCCGAAGCACGACTGCGGCCTGACCTTGCTCGGCCAGAGCTTCAAGGGCTGGGACAACACCTGGAAGACCAGCCCCGAGTACTCGCTGGTCCGGATCCTGACGATGACCCCGTCCAACTCGAAGGTCGAGGGGACCTCGATCGCCGGCATGCAGGGCCTCGCCGACGGCCTCGGCATCGGCGGCGGCTTCGCCCAGATCCTCGCCGAGTCGCTGGGCATCGCCCGCACCGAGGAGTTCATCACCACCCCGGAGCTGGTGCTCGCGCTGCAGAGCAACCTGCTCGCCACCCACCCCGCGCTCAAGGGTGACGGCACCAGGATCCCGATCAACCTCGACGACGCGCTCAAGGACCTCAGCACCCTCACCACCAAGCTCGGCCCGACCGGCGCCCACCCCGGCGTGCTCGCCCCCGGCTTCGAGAGCTTCAGCGAGGTCTTGACCCCCGAATTTCGGATGGAGGTCGAGGCCAATTCCAACCTCCGCCTGCTCGACGGCGTCGACCTGTCCTCGGGCAAGGAATACATGTCGACCATCGTCGATGTCGTCGGCCCGACCTTCGACGACGAGCTCGAGTTCGACTTCTCCGACCCCGACAAGTTCAAGATCACCGGCATCGCCCCGGACCCGAAGGTCGACATGCGCTTCGCCGTGGGCGAGGCCAAGACCTTCATCAACTCCTGCGCCGGGGACGACGCCTGCAAGCAGAACCTCCCGGAGAACGAGGCCATGGTCAAGGCGATGTGGCCGGGCTCCGCGTGGGCGATCGACAAGTGGCTGCTGGAGTCGATCGTCGCCACCGGCGGCCGCCACAAGTACAAAGATCGCCTGTTTAAAAAGTGCTACGAGGTGCTGTTCAGCTGCGCGCTCGGGGCCGAGGTCTCGATCGGGCCGAACCCGGCCGGCTGGGCCATCTTCGACGTGTTCTTGAACCTCGGCAACCCGCCCAAGGACCAGTACGTCTGGGAGCTGATCAACGAGGTCGCCCAGGTCGCCCTGCACAACCCCCCGAGCGGCAAGATCCCCGAGGGCTCGGCCAACGTCGAATTCACCCTGTTCGGCATCCCGATCGGCCTCACCGGCCCACAGATCGAGGAGTCCGTGCGCCCCTACTTGCAGGCGCAGGCCGGCACCATCTCCAACAAGTTGCTCGGCGACTACAAGAAGAACAACGGCGCAGTCGACTTCTATTACCGCCGGGGCAGCGACGGCCTGCCCTACCTGTTCTTCGTCACCGCCGACGACCTCGCCGAGGGCACTCCGGCCGACCACTACAAGAACCCGGGCTTCTTCAGCTGCCCGGCCGTGAGCGCCGACTGCAAGGTCTCGAGCCTCGAGCAAGGCGGCGCCGGCGACACCACCCACGAGAAGGTCAAGCTCGCCGCGGGCGACACCGTCCTGTACATGCAAGACGACACCGATGCCGTGTATCGCGCGACCTTTTCAGCCGCGGGCGACGCTGCCGAGATCGGCGTCCGCATCGCTGCCAAGCTCTGACCCCGCCTCCCCGCCCTGCCTCATTGCAGCACGGCGACGTCGGACGTCATCCGCGTACCAGGATCACAGCATCGGCCCACGCGACGTCATCCAAGTACCCGGAGAGAATCAGCGCCCCGTCCGCGACAACCGATCATAAGCCCGCTGCCCATCAAAGTGGGCCATCAGCCGCACGAGCGCGTCCTCGAACATGCTCTGAAACGCCGGCGAGGTCTCCCGCACCGAGGTGATCGCCAGCTTGCTCTGCGCAGTGCCCTGGTACACGAAGGCGTCCGCCGGCGCGCCATAGGCCCGGATGTGCAGGCTCCACTGCATCCGCGGATAGGCCCCCGCGGCGGTGGTGCCCGGTGCGGGCGGTCCCGCGTAGCTGGTGAGCGCGGACACCAGGACCTCGCCGGTGAAGAACAGGCCGGTCGGGGCCGGGGCGCTCGGGGGTGCGACGGTCACGCTGGCGAACACCTGGGACAGCGTCTTTTGCAGGTCGCGCTCGACGAAGGAATGCAGGCCGCTGACCTCGATCGGCTTCACGCCCTGGCCCTGGGCGGTCATCGTGTCCGGCAGCTTCACCGGGTCCAGGATGATGTAGAGCGGGATCTCCACGCGACGCGTATCGGCCGGCTGGGGCACGTTCGGGGTCAGCGACCGCGCGTCCACCGGCTGCATCGTACAGCCGGCGCCCGCCATCACGAGGGCGAAAACAGCGGCGCAGAGGGGGCGTACCAGGGAGAGCATCCTGCAGGCTACCGCGGCGCGAGTCTGGACAAAACAAAAAGGCCAGGGGCTTTTGGCCTCTGACCTTTTTTACTGTGAGCCCGGTAAGAATCGAACTTACAACCCAGGGATTAAGAGTCCCTTGCTCTACCAATTGAGCTACAGGCCCGCGTGCCCCTCGAAAGGGGCCTCCTTGTACACCAACTCGCGCCGGAGTGAACCCCTTTTTTCGCGCCCCGCCGGGTCCCCAGACCGCGACTTATATCACATCTTTTCACGTATCAGCCCGTCCTCATCCGGCCAGCGGGGCCAGGGCGATGACGCTGTACGCGACCGCGGGCCCCTGGCCCGGGTTGCGGTAGCCGTGGCTCTGGTCGCCGCGGAACACGACCACGTCGCCTGGTTGCAGCTTCCACACCCGGCCCGACTCGCTGAGCTCGACCTCGCCGCGTTCGCAGGTCAGGTACTCCCTGGTGCCTGGCGTGTGGGGGATGCCGGCCATGCCGGCGCCGGGCGGCAGCTCGAGGCGTTCGACCTCGAGGCCGGCGATGGCCTCCGGCAGCAGCCGGCGGACCCGCACCTTGCCGCGCTGGCGCACCGGCAGGCTGGCGGCCGGGTAGAACTTCGAGGTCGCGCGCGGCGGGCTGATCAGCTCCTCGAGCGAGACCTGCAGCGCGATGGCGACCCGCACCAGCACGGTGAGGGTCGGGTTGGCGGCGCCCGACTCGAGGTTGGCCCAGGTCGGCCGCGGCACCCCGCTGATCTTGGCCATCTGCTGCTGCGTCAGGCTCCGGGCCTCGCGGAGCTGGCGGATGTTGTTCCCGAGGTGGTCGGCGATGTCGTCCAGCACGTCCATGCCGCCATAATGTCCGCCTGCCAATGCTTCATCAAGAACGCTGATGTTTTGGAGCGGTGGATCCATGTTGCTCCCGTACCCCAAAGGAGCTGCCCATGACCGCCTCTGCAACCACCGCTGCGTCTGCGTCTGCGTCTGCGCCCACCACCACGCCCACCCCGGCGCCCACCTCGATCCTCAGCCCTGGTGCATCCGCCCTGATCACCGGCGCCA
>NZ_JACCSO010000364.1 GCF_013812955.1 Nannocystis sp.
GCACCCAGCCACTCGTCGGTCTCCTCGAGGAACACCGCGCCGATCAGCCCCGACGCCAGCGGCAGCGCGTACGTCAGGTGTTGCAAGCCGAAGGTGATCTGACGCCAGCGGTCGTGCAGCTCGTGCATCCACAACGTGTTCACCAGCGGCGCCAACTGGTCCGGCGCCGCCATCAGCCTGGCCACCCGCAGGCTGTCGCTCGCGACCGGCTGATAGTGGTCGGTCACCCGCGGCTGCGTGAACAGCACCCGCCACTCGCCGCTGAGCAGCTCGATGCGAAAGAAGTCCTTGCCGATCAGCCCGAGGACCTCATCCCGGCTCGCACCCGCGAGCCGCTCCATCAGGGCATCCTCGATGTCGAGGTACCGCTCGCTGCGGATGAGGTAGGCGTGGCAACGCAAGGCGCAAACGCTACCAAATTTTTCGCTCTGCTCGCCGTCCGCATTTCTCGCTCCTGCGCCGGGGATCTCGCTCCTGAGCCCGCAGTGCCGACGCGAGCGGCCTCCCGCCACCTGCGCGCTTCAGGTCACAGACCCCACCGCAGCCGCGCGGAAGCGACCCGACGGGCCGGGATGCACGTGACGACGGCGATTCACCGGGCCCTGCCCCGCGATATCCTGTCGCCTCCCCGGGCCGACAAGATGACGACCACGACGCCGACGATCCAGCTCAACCCCGACCCGAAAATCGCCGAGCAGCAGATCGAGGCGGTCATCTTTTACCTGACGACCTGCGGCTACATCGACACCGAGTTCGACCTGCGCGAGAAGGCCTTTATCCGGGCCTTCCTGCGCGAGCTGGTGACCGCCCGCATCGACGCTCAGGGCCCCCTCGAGCCGGAGCTCCGCTTCGAGCGCATCGAGGCCCAGCACGAGCACTACGTCGAGCGCTTTCAGGAGATCGACCGCGACATCAAGAGCCTGTTGACCGAGGCCGTCACCGACGGCGAGGACCCCCAGCGCTTCGTGCTCTCGCAGCTGAAGCTGCGCTGCTTCGAGCTGTTCCAGCGGCTCAGCGACGAGAACCGCCACTCCTTGCTCGAGGTCGTCGACCGCTTCATCTACGCCGACGGCACCGCGCACCCCGAGGAGATCGCGTTTCGCAACGACCTCGCCGAGCTCCTCGACACCGAGATGCTAGTCGACGACAGCGCCCTCGACGTCGTCGGCAGCATCGAGATCCTCCCCGCCACCCAGCTCGTCCCGCTCCAGGACAACCACCCCTTCTTCGCCAAGTTCGAGCACCACTACTCCGCCGACCCCGACCGCCTGCTCAAGCAATTCGGCACCGACCTCAAGCTGCTCGACAAGGTCGAGGAGGCCTGGGAGGAGCAGCGCGTGCGCGGCCGCGGCCGCCTCGAGGGCCACCAGAACGTCAGCGAGTTCGCGGGCGGCGACGAGTTCCTCGACGAGCACGTGCACGTCGTGCCCTCCAAGCCCGGCCGCGACTACGAGCTGATCGTGCTCGGCGACCTGCACGGCTGCTACAGCTGCCTCAAGGCCGCGATCCAGCAGACGAATTTCATGGAGAAGGTCCGCCGCTTCAAGGCCGACCCCGAGCACAACCCCGACGTCCGGCTGGTGCTGCTCGGCGACTACATCGACCGCGGCCGCTTCAGCTACAACGGCGTGCTGCGCACCGTCCTGAACCTGTACTTGACCGTGCCGGAGCACGTCGTCGTGCTGCGCGGCAACCACGAGTACTACATCGAGTATCAGGGCCGGGTCTACGGCGGCGTGCGCCCGGCCGAGGCGATCAACAGCATGTCGGAGCGCCTGCCGGTCGACACCTTCACGCGCTTCCTCGACTTCTTCGACAGCATGCCCAACATGCTGATCTTCGATCAGATGCTGTTCGTGCACGCCGGCATCCCCCGCGACAGCCTGATCGCCGAGAAGTTCAAGGACCTCTCGGCTTTGAACCGCGAGGACATCCGGTTCCAGATGTTGTGGAGCGACCCCAGCAAGGCCGACATCGTCCCCGACGAGCTGCAAAAGGCCAGCGCCCGGTTCGCCTTCGGCCGCCAGCAGTTTCGCAGGTTCATGGCTCAGATCGGCTGCAACGTGCTCATCCGCGGCCACGAGAAGGTCAACAGCGGCTTTCGCAGCCAGTGGCCCGACGAGGACTTCCGCCTCTTCACCCTGTTCTCCGCCGGCGGCTCCGACAACGACGACCTCCCGCCCGACAGCAACTACCGCGAGGTAAGGCCGATGGCCCTCACGATCACCAGCCGCGACGGCGTCGTCGCGGCCACCCCCTGGGCCATCGACTACAAGCGCTACCAGGACCCGGCCCTCAATCGCTTCTTCGAGTCGGCCCTGGAGATCGACATCTCGCCGCAGTGATGACGCTCCCCCGGCGGGGCGCTGAAGACGGCCCGCAACGCCGCCGAGCGCGGCCCCCGCAGTGAGATCGTGCGCATCGGCGACGTGCAGGCCAGCTTGCGGGGATTTGCGGCGTTCGGCCATCATGCGGGCACTTCCCGCGGGACTTCGGCGCGCACATGAAAATCCTCGTCACTGGAGCCGGCGGTCAGGTCGGCCTGGACCTCCTACGTATCCTTCATGCTCGCGGCGACGAGGTCCACGCGAGTGACGTCGCGCTGCCGCCCGAGGCGCTGCAACAGGACCTGCCCTGGCACCGCCTCGACGTCACCGGCGCCGCCGAGGTCGACGCGCTGGTCGCCGCCGTCGCGCCCGAGGTCGTCTTCCATCTCGCGGCGATCCTCAGCGCCCGCGGCGAGGCCGACCCGCAGCGCACCTACGCCATCAACCAAAACGGCACGCTCAACGTGCTCGAGGCGTGCCGCCGAAACAGCGTGCGCCAGGTGATCTTCACCAGCACGATCGCCGTGTTCGGACCGCCGCTGCCCGACCTCGTCCCCGACGACATCGCGCTGCACCCGACCACCATGTACGGCGTCACCAAGATCGCCGGCGAGCTGCTCGGAGACTATTACTTTCGCCGCTACGGCCTCGACTTCCGGGCCGTGCGCTTCCCCGGCCTGATCTCCGCCGTGCTGCCCGGCGGCGGCACCAGCGACTACGCCCCGCTGATGTACTTCGAGGCCCTGCGGGTCGGCCACTACGAGGCGTTTTGCCGCCCGGACGCGACCATCCCGCTGATGTACATGCCCGACGCGTTGCGCGCGCTGGTCGAGCTGTCCGAGGCGCCCCGCGAGCGCCTGACCCGCAGCGTCTACAACGTCGCCGCCTTCTCGCCGACCGCCCGCGAGATCGCCGACGAGGTCGCTCGCGCCGTACCCGGCGCCGACATCACCTTCAAGCCCGACCCGGCGCGCCAGGCGATCCTCGACTCGTGGCCCAAGGCCCTCGACGACAGCCTCGCCCGCCGCGACTGGGGCTGGATCCCGCGCCATGATCTCCAGGCCATGACCGCCGACCTGCTCCCGAAGCTGCGCGAGCTACTGCCCGGCGCGTCCACCTGAGCCGAGCGCCGAGCCGAACCGATCACCGATAAAGGACCGCCGATGTACACGCAAGCCCGCGACCACTACGCCGCCATCCTGCAGGAGATCCGTGACGCCGGCCTCTACAAGCACGAGCGCGTGATCGCCTCGGCGCAGGCCGCCGACATCCTCGTCGGCGATCGCCACGTCCTGAACTTCTGCGCCAACAACTACCTCGGCCTGTCGAGCCATCCCGCGGTCATCGCTGCGGCCCATGCCGCCCTCGACGAGCGCGGCTTCGGCATGTCGAGCGTGCGCTTCATCTGCGGCACCCAGGACCGCCACAAGCAGCTCGAGCGCCGGCTCGCCGAGTTCGTCGGCCTCGAGGACTCGATCCTTTACAGCTCGTGCTTCGACGCCAACGGCGGCCTGTTCGAGACCCTGCTCGGCCCCGAGGACGCGATCATCTCGGACGCCCTCAACCACGCCTCGATCATCGACGGCGTGCGCCTGTGCAAGGCCCAGCGCCACCGCTACGCCAACGACGACCTCGACCAGCTCGAGGACCTGCTGCGCCAGACCCAGTCGGCCCGCCTGCGCCTGATCGCCACCGATGGCGTGTTCAGCATGGACGGCAACATCGCCCGCGTGAAGGACATCTGCGACCTCGCCGAGAAGTACGGCGCGATGGTCCACGTCGACGACAGCCACGCCACCGGCTTCGTCGGCAAGACCGGTCGCGGCTCACACGAGCACCGCGGCTGCCTCGGCCGCGTCGACATCATCACCTCGACGCTCGGCAAGGCGCTCGGTGGAGCCGCCGGCGGCTTCACGGCCGCGCGCCCGGAGATCGTCGAGCTGCTGCGCAACCGCTCGCGGCCGTACCTGTTCAGCAACTCGGTGCCGCCGCCGATCGTCGCCGCCGCGCTGGCCGTGATGGATCTGCTGACCGGCACCGGTGAGCTGCTCGCCGACCTCAACGCCAACACCATGCGCTTTCGCGAGGGCATGACCACGGCCGGTTTTGCGATCAAGCCCGGCGTGCACCCGATCGTCCCGGTGATGCTGGGCGACGCCCGTCTGGCCAGCGAGTTCGCGGCGCGCATGCTCGTCGAGGGCATCTACGTGGTCGGCTTCTCGTACCCGGTGGTCCCGCAGGGCCAGGCTCGCATCCGCGTCCAGCTGTCCGCCGGCCACACCAGCGCCCACGTCGACCAAGCGATCGCGGCCTTCACCAAGGTCGGCCACGCCCTCGGCGTGCTCGGCAGCGACTCGCCCGCCCGCTAGCCAACACCCGCGCCCCGCAACGATGCGCGCAATAGCGCGCATCGTGATCATGATCGGCGGCTCAGCGGCTCAGCGGCGCAGCGGCTCAGCGGCTCGGCGGATCACCGGGACTTCGCGTTGCCGATCATCAGCATGACGATCAGCACCAGCGCCGGGATCGCGTAGGGGATCGCCGCGACCCCGCCGAGCTCGAAGTTCGACCAGCCGAGCAGGATCTCGCCCGCGACGATCGCCCCGGCGACCAGCGCCGCGCCGAGGTACTCGGGCCAGTCGGTCTCGATCTTGAGGCCGACCCAGAACAAGATCCCTCCGAGCACCGCGGCCACCGTCGGGAACGCCCACGAGGGCAAGCCGGCGATGGTGGCGATGCCGTTCTTCGCCAGGTCGGGGTTGTTCATGGCGAAGTTGCCGAGCACCGCCCCGATGACGAGCACGACGCCGACGATCAGGTAGGTCCACATGCGGCCGCGTTTTGAACGGTGGGTGTGATCGACGTGGTGTTCGGCCATGGTGCTCCGGACCCGAGGCTAGCCCGACCGACCCACCCAGGACCAGCACCGAACTGGGTGGCCCCCGCATGACCCGGCGCGAATCGACGCGAATCTTGAGCGAATCGAGGCGCCCCGGGGCCACCCGGGGCCAATGGGAGAGAATGGAGTCAGCCGGGTGAACGAAGTAAACGGGCGCAAGTGGTCCCCCATCCGTGCGGTCCCGGCCCTCGTCCCGGCCACCTCGTCCCGGCCGAGCAGCCGCTGGCCCCCCGCCGGTCGCCACGGCGATCGGACGCCGTCCAGACGCCGCTCCGACCGTAACGTCGTTCGTGCGCGCTCGCTCCCGGCTTCCTCAAAAGTAGCCTGCGATCCAGGTTGCCACGACCTTTCACCCCTGGCACAGTGAAAGCTCGTTCGTTTTCCTTAACTGTCTCTGTCCCCGAAAGTCTCCCGTCATGCATCGCTCCACGCTTCGTATCCTTCGTGGTCTCCCACTCGGACTTGCAATGGTCTTCCTGCTCCCGCTCGAGCTGGGCTGTGACCTTGTCAAGAAAGACGGCATCAGCCTGAAAGACGGCGAAGAGCCCGATCAGGGTGAAGGCGGCGACTGGGGCGACGGCGGCGGCGACGACGGTCAAGCCGAGGGCGACTCCTACGAGGGCGGCGGCGAAGGCCCCGGCGACGGCGGCGGCGAAGGCCTGCCCGGCGATGATGGCCAGGCCGAAGGCGATGATGGCCAGGCCGAGGGTGATGACGGCCAGGCCGAGGGCGGCGAAGGCTGCGAGCAGCAGTTCCAGATCTGTCTCGCCGAAGGCAACTTCGAGCCGCTCTGCGAGAAGCTGCTCGATGTCTGCCACAACGGCGGCTACGAGGCTGGTGAAGAAGGCGGCGATGAGCACGGCGACGACGGCGGCGAAGGCCCCGGCGACGGCGGCGAAGGCCCCGGCGACGGCGGTAGCGAAGGCCCCGGCGACGGTGGCGAAGGCCCCGGTGACGACGGCGGCGAGTGGGGCGACGGCGGCGACGGCGGCGAGTTCGGCGACGAGGGCTACGAAGGTGGCGAGTTCGGCGGCGACGAGTTCGGCGAGAGCGGCGAAGTTCCTCCCGAGCAGAAGCCGTTCTGACCTGCTGTGACCCCTGCCGAGGATCGCTGATCCCCGGCACGCACACCGCACAGACGACATGACAAGCAGACGCCGCTGGCCCGCGAGGTTCAGCGGCGTCGCTGCGTTCTGGCCGCGCCCCGGGGCATGCGATAGTATCGCGCGATGAAGGTCAGCAGTCAGTTCGACGGCGGCAACATCGAGATCGTCGACATCACCCGTCCCGACGACGCCCACCTGCGCATCCGCCTGGACAGCAACAGCGAGTTCTTGCAGTGGTTCAGCTTTCGCGTCAGCGAGGCGCAGGGCCTGCCGCTGACGCTGCACCTCGACAACGCCGGCGAGACCTCCTATCCGCCGGGTTGGCACGGCTATCACGCGGTCGCCACCTACGACCGCCAGCACTTCTTCCGCGTGCCGACCCGCTACGACGGTCACCGCCTGACCATCTCCCACACCCCCACGCGCGACGTCGTCTACTACAGCTACTTCGCCCCCTACTCGCACGAGCGACACCAGGACCTGATCGCCCGCTGCCTCGTCACCCCCGGCGTGCGCCACGAGCTGCTCGGTCACACCGTCGAGGGCCGCGACCTCGACCTGCTGGTCGTGGGTGAGCCCGGCGACGGCCGCAAGGTCTGCTGGATCACCGCCCGCCAGCACCCCGGCGAGACCATGGCCGAGTGGCTGATGGAGGGCCTGCTCGCCCGCCTCATCGATCCCGAGGACCCCGTCGCCCGCGAGCTGCGTCGCCGCGCCGTGTTCTATGTCGTCCCCAACATGAACCCCGACGGCAGCTTCCGCGGCAACCTCCGCGTCAACGCGGCCGGCGCCAACCTCAACCGTGAATGGGCCGCTCCCACGCTCGAGCGCAGCCCCGAGGTCCTGTTCGTCCGCCGGCGCATGGAGCAGTCCGGCGTCGACTTCTGCCTCGATGTGCACGGCGACGAGGCCCTGCCCTACAACTTCATCGCCGGCCCCGACGGCGTCCGCTCGGTCACCCCGCGCATCTGGACCCTCCAGGACACCTACGAGAAGGCCCTGATGCGCGCCAGCCCCGACTTCCAGATGCAGCACGGCTACGACGCGGTCCCGCCCGGCGAGGCCAACATGACCATGTGCACGACCTTCGTCGCCGACCACTTCGGCTGCCTGGCGATGACCCTCGAGATGCCCTTCAAGGACACCGTCGACACGCCCAACCACGAGCTCGGCTGGTCGCCGGAGCGCTGCCGCCAGCTCGGCCGCGCCAACCTCGACGCCCTGTTCACCGTCGTCGACGAGCTCCGGTGAGTCGTACTCCCCGCGGCCTCCGCCGCTGATGCCTCCCCGCGGCCTCCGCCGCGGATCGTCAACGATACGGGTTCGGTGGCACCTGCAGCGCGAGCTCGACGCGACCGAGCTCGCGCATCAGCGCCTCGAGCCTGGCGTCGAGGTCGGGTCGACCCTGGCGACGCAGGTGGCTGCGCTCGAAGGCCCAGCCTTCGGCCTCCATCGCCGCGCGCACGGGCCCGGCGCTGCCGCCCATGCTCTCGAGCGCGCTGCGTTCATGGGCCGGCAAGGCGTCGATCATCGCCAGCCACTGCCCGATCTCCCGCGTCACTTCCATCAGCGCCGCGTCGATCGCCTCGAGGTCGTCCTCGGTGCGGGTGAGGTCGGTCTGCATGAACTCGCGGATCGCCCGCAACGGGCTCTCGAGGCTGATCCTCAGGGTCCGCGTCTCGCGGGCGACGCTCGCCAGCGGGCTGCTGAGGTGCGAGAGCTGCAGCGGCGCCTCGGATGCGCCCTCGAGGTAGCGCCGCGCCTCCTGCTGGGCGCGCAGCAGCCGATAAAAGCCGAAGCCCGTCAGCAACAGCACCATCGCGACCAGGAAGTACTCGACCATGGGCCGCCCCTCACTCGGCGGCGCTGTGGCCGAGCTCGGCCGCGCTGGCCCGCTCGATCCGCACGGCGCAGAACTTGAACTCGGGGATCTTGCCGTACGGGTCGAGCTCGTCGATCGTCAGCACGTTGGCCGCCGCCTCGCGCCAGCAGAACGGGATGAACACCGCCCCGCGCCCCGGTGAGCGGCTGGCTCGCACCTTCAGGGTGATGCTGCCGCGACGGCTCGTCACCGTCACCCAGTCCTCGTCCGCCACCCCCAGCGTGCGCATGTCCTCCGGGTGCATGTCCGCGTGCGGCTCGCCCTCGATCGCGTCGAGCGCGACCGCCCGCCGCGTCATCGTCCCGGTGTGCCAGTGCTCGAGCAGGCGCCCGGTCGTCAGCACCATCGGGAATTCCTCGCTCGGCAGCTCGGCCGCCGGGGCGAACTCCGCCGGGACCAGCTTGCCGCGCCCGCTCGGGAAGTCGTGGTCGAACAGCACGATCGTACCGTCGCTGTGTTCGGGGTCGGGACAGGGCCACAGCTTGCCCTCGCGGCCGAGGTGGGCGTACGACAGCCCGCGGTAGCTGTCGGTCAGCGCCGCGAACTCGTCGAAGACCGCGGAGACATCGGCGAACTCGAAGCCGGGCGCGCCCATGCGCCGGCCGATCTCACAGGTAATCTGCCAGTCGAGTCGGGCCTCGCCGGGCATCTGCAGCACCGGCCGCCCGATCTGCACCCGGCGGTCGGTGTTGGTGTAGGTGCCGGTCTTCTCGAAGAAGCTCGAGGCCGGCAAGATCACGTCGGCGAACTCCGCCGTCTCGGTCAAGAAGATGTCCTGCACGACCAGGAAGTCGAGGGCCGACAGCGCCTGGCGCACCATCGCCGTGTTCGGATCGCTGATGAACGGGTTCTCGCCGAGGATGTACATCCCGCGCACCTCGTGGTGCAGCGCCGCATGCATGATCTCGACCACCGTCAGGCCCGGCTGCGGGTCGAGCGGAACGCCCCAGGCCGCCTCGAAGCGGGCCCGGATCGCGGGGTCCTTCACCGACTGATAGTCGGGGAACACCATCGGGATCAGCCCGGCATCACTCGCCCCCTGGACGTTGTTTTGCCCGCGCAGCGGGTGCAGGCCGGTGCCCGGACGCCCGACCTGGCCGGTCATCAATACCAGCGAGATCAGGCAGCGCGCGTTGTCGGTGCCGTGGGTGTGCTGGCTGATGCCCATGCCCCAAAAGCACAGCCCCGCCTTCGCGCTGCCCCAGGTCACCGCGACATCGACGATCTCCGCGACCTCGACCCCGCAGATCCTCGCCGCGACCTCGGGTGGATAGTGCGACACCACCGCCTTGAGCGCCTCGAAGCCCTCGGTGCGCTCGGCGATGAATGCCGGGTCGGTCAGCCCGCGGCGGATGATCTCGTGCATCACCGAGTTGAAGAACGCGACGTCGGTGCCCGGCTTGATCCGCACGTAGCGATGCGCGTGGTCGGCCAGCGCCGGGCGATGCGGGTCGATCACCAGCAGCTTGGTCCCACGCTTCGCCGCCTCCTTGAAGAAGGTCGCCGCCACCGGATGATTGCTGGTCGCGTTGGTGCCCGCGAGCAGGGCCACGTCGCTGTTTTCGATGTCGCGAAACGTCGTCGACACCGCGCCGGAGCCGATCGTCTCCATCAGCGCCGCCACCGACGAGGCGTGGCACAGGCGCGTGCAGTGGTCGACGTTGTTCGAGCGAAAGCCGACGCGGATCAGCTTCTGGAACAGGTACGCCTCCTCGTTGCTGCACTTGGCCGAGCCGAAGCCGGCCAGCGCGCGTGGACCGTGGCCGTCGCGAATGGCGCCCAGGCGGCTCGCTACCAGCTCCAGCGCCTCGTCCCAGCTCGCCTCACGAAAGTGCGGCAACACCTCGCGGTCGTCGACCAGGCCGCCCGGGCGCCGGCCCTTGCGCTGGCGCACCGCGCCCGACAGCGGCCCCTTCGGGTAGCTGGAGTCGACGCGGATCAGCGGGACCGAGAGCCGCTGGGCGTGGGTCGCGTAGTCGAAGCCGTAGCGGCCCTTCACGCACAGGCGGCGGTCCGAGACCCGGCTGTCGCGGCCGTCGATCCACGCGACCTTGTTGGTGGCCTCGTCGACGTGCGCGGTGATGCTGCAGCCGACCCCGCAGTACGGGCACAGCGTCTCGACCTGCTTGAGCTCGGCCGGCGGTCGCAGCGGCGCGGCGATCACCTTGTTGACCAGCGCGTCGGTCGGGCACGCGTCCATGCACTCGCCACAGGACACGCAGCTGGAGCTGCCCATCGGCAGGTCGAGGTCGAAGGCGATCTTCGCCCCGTAGCCCTTGCCGCTGCGGGTGATCACCTCGTTGCTCTGGACCTCGTCGCAGGCGCGCACGCAGCGGTCGCAGAGGATGCAGGCCTGGTGGTCGACGCCGATCACCGGCGAGGAGTCGTCCGCCGGTCGCCCGCCGCCGCGCGGCAGCCCGAGCGGTCCGACCGAGCTGTCCCCCGAGACATGTCCCGAGAGCCCGTAGCGCTCCGCGAGCGCGTGCAAGGCGTTGCCGCCCGGCCGCTCCTGCTTCGGCGTCACCGGCTGATCCGCGAGCAGCAGCGCGGTCAACATCGCGCGATGCTGCTCGATCGCCGGGCTCTGCGTGGTGACCTTCATGCCGGGCTCGCAGGGGCGCACGCACGCGGCCGCCAGCACTCGCCCGCCGACGTCGACCACGCACATGCGACACACCCCGACCGGCCGATAACGGGGGTCGTGGCACAGCACCGGGATCTCCGCGCCGATCTGGCGGGCCGCGTCCCACACCGTGGTCCCGGCCGGCACACAGACGGGCGTGCCGTCGATGATCACATCGATGGGCGCGGCATGGCCCGGAGTGGCGTGGACCGGAGTGGCGTGGACTGACGTGGAGTCGACCGGCGTTAGGGCGTCGGGCATGAGAACGCATCATAGCGCCCGTTCGCCCGGCTGGCGCCCCCCGCGGGGCTTTATCGGCGCCGGCCGGGCGTGTAGGGTGCTCACGTCATGAAAAAGCGGTACCGCTGCGTCGTCTGCGAACACATCTACGACCCGGCCGAGGGCGACCCGGCGACCGGCGTCGCCCCGGGCACCGCCTTCGAGGATCTGCCCGAGGACTGGACCTGCCCCGATTGCGGCGCCGGCAAGGCCGACTACGAGCCGCTCGACGAGTGACACCTCGCCCGCCGGGCCCGGCGGACGGCGTCGCGGCGCGAGCTCAGGCCAGGTCGAAGAGCAGCAGCTCGGCCGCCTCGACGCCGGCGATCTCGATCTTCTCGGTCTGCTCGAGCGCCGCGCCGTCGCCGGCCCGCAGCGTCGCATCACCGACGGTGACGGCGCCGCGTGCGACCTGCAACCAGCCGTGGCGGCCGGGGGCGAACGAGTGCGTCACGCTCTGCCCGGGGGCCAGCAGCGCGGCGTAGAGCGCGACGTCCTGGTGGATCACCACCGAGCCCTCGCGCCCGTCGCGTGAGGCGATCAGGCGCAGGCGACCGGAGCGCGCCTCCGGCTCGAAGCGCTTCTGCTCGTAGCCGGGCGCGCTGCCCCGCGTCTCCGGCAGGATCCAGATCTGCAGGAAGTGCACCGGCTCGGTGTGCGAGCTGTTGAACTCGCTGTGCGCCACGCCGGTGCCCGCCGACATGCGCTGCACGTCGCCCGGGCGGATCACCGAGCCCGTGCCGAGGCTGTCCTTGTGCTCGAGCGCCCCGGCGAGCACGTACGAGATGATCTCCATATCCCGGTGCGAGTGGGTGCCAAACCCCTTGCCTGGCGCCACACAGTCCTCGTTGATCACCCGCAGCGTCCGAAAGCCCATGTGGCGCGGGTCGTGATAGTCCGCGAACGAAAAGGTGTGATGACTGTCGAGCCAGCCGTGATCGGCGTGCCCGCGTTCGTGGGAGCGGCGAATGGTGAGCATGGGGATCGCGGCTCAGCGTGCCGCACACTCCCCGATCGGTCCACTCGGCCCACTCGGGTGGGCCCAGGTCCGTCACGCGGCCGAGGCCGCGGCATTGGGCCAAGATCTCCCGAAGCGCCGCGGACATCCCTGCGCGCCTGGCCTGGCGCGGCCGGCGAACAACATTCCGTGGGCCTCAAAAGCGTCGGAGAGGCCGGCGCCGAGGTCCGTGCGCGGATCCGCGGCGCCCCCAGCGACCGACGAATCGCCTATGATCCTGCCTCCAATGGCTGGGCAGCGATGACTCCACGGCGCTTCGACAGCAAGCCCCGGCGTGGTGGCGAGGACGGAGGACGTCGTGCCCTGGCAAGATGAGTACCTCGCGGCCTTGCATGACACCCAGCGCGGCCTCGGCGAGCAGGTCGAGCTCTCGACCCTCGTCTCGGCGATCCTCTGGCACGCCGCCCAATACTTCGGCAACGTCAGCGGCGCGGTCTATCTGTTCGACGGCAAGCGGCTGAGCGCGCTCGCCGAGCGCGGCGGCCTCGCCCAGAAGCTCGGCCCCCGCCTGCCCGTCGACGACACCAGCCTCGTCGGTGAGGCCTGGCGCAGCAGCCCGCCGTGGACCGAGGCCCACCCCGGACCGCCCGGACCCGGCCACGGACCGCTCGCCGCCGTGCCGATCGCCACCGACACCCACCGCGTCGGCGTCATGCTGCTCGCGCATCGCGTCGGCGGCCCCGACTTCCCCGAGGGCGACCTGCTCGCCATGCGCGAGTTCGCCGGGCTCGTCGCCATCTCCGTCGCCAACGCCCGCCTCTACTTCGCCGCCCGCCAGGAGCTGCTCGAGCGCCGCCGCGCCGAGGACGCCCTGCGCGAGAGCGAGGAGCGGTTCCGGACCCTCTTCGAGTACGCCCCCGAGGCCGTCGTCGTCGTCGACGCCGACACCGGTCTGTTCGCCGACCCCAACGGCAACGCGGCGCGGCTGTTCGGGCTCTCGCGCGAGCTGCTGCTCAAGGTCGGTCCTGGCGACATGAGCCCGCCGACCCAGCCCGACGGGCGCAGCTCGGCGAGCCAGGCGCTGGCCAAGGTGACCGAGGCGCTCGGGGGCGGCGCCCCGGTGTTCGAGTGGATCCACCGCAACGCCGCGGGTCAGGACATTCCGTGCGAGGTGCGGCTGGTGCGGATGCCGGCGGCCGGGCGCAACCTGGTGCGGGCCAGCGTCACCGACATCACCGAGCGGCGGCGCAGCCAGCAGGCGCTGGCGGCGGCGAAGGAGGCCGCGGAGACCGCCAACCGGGCCAAGAGCGCCTTCCTGGCCAACATGAGCCACGAGATCCGCACGCCGATGAACGCGATCATCGGCATGACCGGCCTGCTGCTCGACACCCCGCTGGCCGCCGACCAGCGCGACTTCGTGGAGACCCTGCGCAGCTCCTGCGACTCGCTGCTGACGATCATCAACGACATCCTCGACTTCTCGAAGATCGAGGCAAACAAGCTCGAGATCGAGAACGACAGCTTCGAGCTGCGCGGCTTCGTCGAGTCGGTCGTCGACCTGGTCGCCGCCAGCAAGCTCGGCGAAAAGTCGCTCAACGTGACCACGCACATCGAGCCCGGCGCTCCGGCCCGCATCATCAGCGACTCGACCCGCCTGCGCCAGATCCTCATCAACCTGCTCAGCAACGCCGTCAAGTTCACCCCCAGCGGCGACATCAGCATCAGGGTCGGCGCCGAGCGCCTGACCGAGGGCCACGGCGAGCTGCCCGCGCGCTACGAGCTGCGCTTCGCCGTCCAGGACACCGGCATCGGCATCCGCCCCGACCGCATGGACCGGCTGTTCCAGTCGTTCAGTCAGCTCGACAGCTCGACCACCCGCAAGTACGGCGGCACCGGCCTCGGTCTGGCGATCAGCAAGCGCCTCGCCGAGATGCTCGGCGGCACCATGTGGGCCGAGAGCGTGATCGACCGCGGCTCGACCTTCCACTTCACGATCCTCGCCGCCGCCGAGCCTGGCGCCGAGGCCGAGCCCCAGCTCATCACCCAGGCTTTGCTCGGCCGCGCCATACTGATCGCCGAGGGCAGTGAGCCGCAGCGCGTCCAGCTCGCCGCGCACGCCCGGTCCTGGGGCATGGTCCCCGTGCTCGCCGGCAGCGCCAGCGAGGCCCTGCATCACCTGCACGGCGGCGGCCGCGTCGACATCGCGCTGGTCGACGCCCAGCTGCCCGACGACGGCGAGCCGCGGGTCACCGCCGAGCTCGCGCGTCGCAAGGTCCCGACGGTGCTGCTGGTCCCGCTGGCCCGCCGCTACCACGCCGCCCAGTCGGGCCGCGACCTGCCGGTGATCACCAAGCCGCTCAAGGCCTCGCAGCTCTACAACGCCGTGCTGCAGCTGCTCGCCGGCCAGCGCCCGCCGGTCAATGAACCCGCGCCGCGCTCCGAGTTCGACCCGACGATGGCCGAGCGCTTGCCGCTGCGGATCCTCGCCGTCGAGGACAACGCCACCAACCAAAAGTTGATCTTGCTGATCCTCGAGCGACTCGGATACCGGGCCGACAGCGCCTATCACGGCCTCGAGGCGCTCGAGAGCGTCAGCCGCCACGTCTACGACGTCGTGCTGATGGACGTGCAGATGCCGGAGATGGACGGCCTCGAGGCGACCCGAAGGATCCGCCAGAGCCTCGCGGTCCAGCCGCGCATCATCGCCATGACCGCCAACGCGATGGAGAGCGACCGCCAGGCCTGCCTCGACGCCGGCATGGACGACTACATCAGCAAGCCGATCCAGGTCCGCGACCTGCGGGCCGCGCTCGAGATGTGCCAGCGCAGCGAGCCGGTCCAGCAGGTGATCGACCCCAGCCTGGTCGCCTCCCTCGAGGCGCTCGAGCAGGACGCCCGCGCCGGCTTCGACCAGCTGCGCGACCTGCTCGGCCTCGACGTCGCCCTCGAGATCGCCGCCCTCTTCCTCACCGAGGCCAGCGGCACCCTCGTCAGCCTGCGCGACGCCGTGAGCACCGATCGACCCGAGCGCCTGCGGGAGGCCGCTCACAGCCTCAAAGGCAGCGCCGGCGGCATGCACCTCAGCCACCTCCACGCCCTCGCCTCCGCCCTCGAGCACCTGGGCCGCCTCGGCAGCACCCAGGGCGCCGGGCTGCTGGTCACCGAGCTCGAGCGTCAGTTCGACCAAGTCCGCCTGGGCTTCGAGCGCCGCATCCGCGACGGCCAATGAGGCGAAGAACATGTCCTTGCGGACATGTTCACCGCGGGTCGGCGCTCTGCTATGCTCCGCCCCGCGGATGCCCAACCCCGACCGACCCTCGCGCCCCGACCGTGCCCCGCGGAGCGTCGCTGCACGCGACCACCGCCCCGCCGACCACCGCCCCGCCGACCACCGCCCCGCCGGCAATCGTCCGGCCGGCAACGATCGTCCCGCCGGCAATCGCCCTGCCAACAACGATCGCCCTGACACCCGCCCCGCACGCGACGACCGCGGCCCTCGCAACGACACCCGCTCCGCCCCGCAACGCGACGACCGCGGCCCTCGCAATGACACCCGCTCCGCCCCGCAACGCGACGACCGCGGCCCTCGCAGTGACACCCGCTCCGCCCCGCAACGCGACGACCGCGGCCCTCGCAGTGACACCCGCTCCGGCCCCGCCCGTGACGAGCCTCGCCCGGAGATCAAGATCTGCGGCGTGAACGCCTGCCAGGCGGTCGCAGCTCGCCGGCCAGACGACGTCCGCCGCGTGTACATCAGCGCCGCGCAGCTGCAGGAGTTCGGGCCCTTCCTCAAGCGCTGCGCCACGTCGCGCATCGCCTATCACGTGGTCGAGGACGCCGAGCTCGAGAAGATCACGCAGTCCGTGCATCACGAGGGCGTGTGCTTCATCGTCCGCGAGAAGGCCCCGACCTCGCTGCGGCAGCTGCTGGCGGTCCCGGGCCCGCGCGTGCTCGTGTACCTCGACGGCGTCCAGAACCCGCACAACCTCGGCGCGATCGTTCGGGTCTGCGCCCACTTCGGCGCCGTCGGCGTGCTGGCTGCGGGCGCCGACGCGTCCACCTCGATGTCGATGCTGCGCACCGCCGAGGGCGGCGGCGAGTGGGTCGAGGTCCTCCCGGTGCCGACCGGCCCCGAGCCGCTACAGACCGCGCGCGCGGCCGGCTATCGCCTGATCGCCACCGCCAGCCGCGCGCCGCACGACCTCTACAGTCAGCCGCTCCCGGCCCGCGCGATCCTCATGCTCGGCTCGGAGACCCACGGCCTGGCACCCGCGCTGCAGCGCCTCGCCGATGTCACCGTGCGCATCCCCGGCACCGGCCACCTCGACAGCCTCAACGTCGCCTGCGCCTGCTCCGTCCTCCTCAGCGAGTACTGGCGCGCGCACCCGCCCGCCTGAGCGAAGGCCATGCCGCAGCACCGCGTCCTCACCGACGAGCTGCTCGCCGCTGCCCTCGGCCCCGAGCCCAGACCCGACCTCCGGGCCCGGGCCCCGCGCTTCTTCCACGCCGACCGCTTCGAGCGGCTCGTCCGTGCTCACCCCGCGTCGCCTTACATTCTCTACCTGCCGCTGTTCGCCCTCTGCTGCTGGCGCGCCGGCGCGGCCCTCGAGCTGCCCGCGATGCTCGGCCTGCTGCTCGCCGGCTGGCTGGTGTGGACCTTCGTCGAGTACTGGCTGCACCGCGGCTTCTTCCACCTGCCCCCGACCAGCCCGGCCCGCAGCGTCACCTCCTTCATCGTCCACCGCCATCACCACGTCGCCCCCCGCGACCGCGACCACCTGGTCGCCACCCCGATCTACAGCCTCGGCCTGTTCCTGCTGCTGCTGGCCGCGAGCAGCCTCGCCGGCGCCGGCGCGCGCTGGGCCCTGCTGGCCGGCAGCATGCTCGGCTACCTCGCCTACGAGGCCGCCCACTGGCACATCCACCACGCGCGCCCGCGCGGCCCGCTCGGTCGCGCGCTGCACCGCCACCACCTGCGCCACCACTTCGGCGACGCCGGCCACAACTTCGGCATCAGCAGCCCGCTGTGGGACCTGGTCTTTTGCACATGGCGCCGAGGCCCTGTCCCCGAGGACAGCTCATCAACCGCGCCTTGAGCGGATCGTCGGCGGCCC
>NZ_JACCSO010000782.1 GCF_013812955.1 Nannocystis sp.
CCGCCGGCACGGCCGCCGCCGCCTCTGCCCCGCCCACTGGCCGCGCGCCGACCACCTGCGACCGATCCCCGTCGCGCCGCAGGGTCACCAGGATGTCGCGGTCGACCATCAGCGCCGTCTTCAGCCGCTGTCCGTCCGGCCACACCGCGACCAGCTCCGCCGCCGAGTCCTGCGCGACCGACCAGCGATCGCCGCGCCCGGCCGCGCCATTGAGCGTCAACTCGGCCCCTCCCGGCTCCGTCGCCACCTGGACCACATAGCGCGCGCAGCCCGGCCCCACCACCAGCCACCCCAGCATCAGCAGACAAGAGCCGCGCATCGCCGACCAGGATACACTGCCGCTTGCATGCCTGCCCAGGGCCCAGACCCGCCCGAGACGCTGATCCAGGCGCTCCACGATCGCTACTTGCTCGAGGTCGTCGAGGACCTCGGCCTGTGCCCCTTCGCCCGCCGCTGCCGCGAGCAGGGCCGGGTCGCCCGCCCCCTGTTTTACGCCCCCGACCACCCCGAGGCCGACGCCGCGCTGCCGGCCCTCGCCGCCGCCCGGGTCGCGGCCCTCAGCGAGGCCCAGCCCGAGCTCGAGGTCGTGCTCCTGACCTTCGTGCTCCCGCGCGCGGCGGCCCACCCCTGGCACGATGTCGACGCCTTCGAGGAGCTGGTGCGGGCCGTACGAGACGCCTACGAGGCGCGCACGCCCCCCGGCCGGCGCTTTTACATGGTCGGCTTTCACCCGGGCTTGAAGGGTCCCGACGCCCGCCGGCCGCCGACGCCGGACGGCCTGGTGCCGCTGCTGCGCCGCACGCCCGACCCGGTGATCCAGTGCATCCGCGCGGACCTGCTCGACCACATCCGCAAGCAGGCGCAGGTCGCCGCCAACGCCCGCTTCATCGCCGAGATGACCCGCCTGGGCCCCGAGTACGCCGCGCTCGCCAGCCAGGCGATCCAGTCCGACCCCGAGCTGTCCGCCGACATCGCCCGCCACAACTTCGAGCAGGTCGGCGCCGGCCCCGGCCGCGCCACCCTCGAGCAGCGCATCCAGGCGCTGCTGGCCGCCCGCGCCGACGCCTGACCCGCCACCCGCTGACACCTGTCCTCAGGGACATCTCACCTGTCCCTTGATCGCCATCACCTGGCCTTCGGGACATCTCATCTGTCCCTCGGGCCATCTGCGGCCTCGCTGCCCCCTGCGACCGGCTGCACGCGTCGCACGCGGCCGCTTGTCGCGCGCGGCGCTCTGCTGCTAGCCTCACGGTGATGAGCGACACCCCACGCTTCACGCGCCGCAGCCTGTTTCGAGGGATCGGCTCGAGCACCCTGGTGGCCGGATGCGCCACCAAGCCCGCCCCTGCCTCGCCCGACGCCGCGGAGATCGCCCAGCCCTCGGCCCCACTCGATGGCACCCGGCTCGGCCCCGGCCCCGCGCCGCTGCGCTTCACCCTCAACGGGGTCCGGCAGACCGTCGAGGTCGCGCCGAGCGTGACCCTGCTCGAGGTCCTGCGCCACACGATCGACGCCACCGGCAGCAAGCTGGTCTGCGACCGCGGCGCCTGCGGGGCCTGCACCGTGCTGGTGGCGGGCGTGCCGCGGCCGAGCTGCATGACCCTCGCGCACGACGTCGAGGACCGCGAGGTCAGCACCGTCGAGGGCCTCGCGGTCGACGGCAAGCCCTCGCCCCTGCAACGAGCCTTCGTCGAGCACGACGCGCTGCAGTGCGGCTACTGCACCTCCGGCATGTTGATGTCGTGCCAGGCGCTGCTCTCGCGCCCGAACCAGCGCATCGACGCCGACACCGTCAAGCGAGCGATCTCCGGCAACCTGTGCCGCTGCGGCACCTATCCCAACATCGTCGCCGCGGTCCTGTCCGTGGCCCCCAAATCGCAAACACCGCGAGGCGCCTGACATGCCCGACACGACGAGGGTCAAGCTCAAGGTCGGCTTCGCCGATCAGCTCCGCGACATCGAGGTCGAGCTGCCCGCCGGCGAGCCCCGCCCCTGGGACGCCGCCTCCAAGCTGGAGGTCGTCGGCAAACCACTCCCTCGCATCGAGGGCCTCGCCAAGGTCACCGGCGCCGCCCACTACACCCACGACATCCGCCTCCCGGGCCTGCTCTACGCCGCGGTGCTGCGCTCCCCCCACCCCTGCGCGACCCTCGGCGCGCTCGACCTCGGCCCCGCGCAGGGCGCCCCCGGCGTGGTCGCCGTGCTCGCGCTCGCCAAGGCCGGCGACCGCCTGCTGTTCGCCGGCCAGGACGTCGCCGCCGTGGCCGCCCGCACCCCGCAGCAGGCCCGCGCCGCCCTGCTGCAGATCTCCCCCACCTACGCCCCCGAGCCCTTCGTCGTCGACACCCGCATCGCCATGGAAGCGGACGCGCCGCTGGTCCACCGCGCCCAGGTCAAGGAGCGCAGCACCGAGGGCGACGAGCCCGGCAAGGCCGCCGGCGCCACCCAGAAGGGCAACATCCGCATGTCGCCCTCGCAGAAAAAAGGCGACGTCGACAAGGGCCTGCGCCAGGCCAAAATCACCCACGAGGCCACCTACTCGACCCAGGTCCACACCCACAGCGCGCTCGAGACCCACAGCCTCGTGGTCCGCTGGGACGGCCCGAAGAAGATGACCGCCTGGTGCTCGACCCAGGGCATCTTCTCCGTCCGCGACGAGCTCGCCCAGGTCTTCGACCTCAAACCACAAGACGTGCGCGTCATCACCGAGTTCCTCGGCGGCGGCTTCGGGGCCAAGTTCGGCGCCTCCGCCCCCGGCTCGCGTATGGGCTTCATCGCCGGCGA
>NZ_JACCSO010000014.1 GCF_013812955.1 Nannocystis sp.
AGCACGGGGCGCGAGCAACAGCCCGCGCGTCGAGCAACGCCGGGTCGCCGCGACCAACAGCTCGCGGACCCGAGCACGCTGCAGCCCGCCGATGCCGCGCGCTCCCCGGAACACCGCTCGCGCAACACCGCGACCGGCGCGAGCAACAGCTCGCGGACGAGCAACGCCGCGGCCGGCGCGAGCAACATCTCGCGGACGAGCAACGCCGCGGCCCCCCGATGCAGCGCGATCCCGGAACACCGCTCGCGCAACACAACGGCCGGCACGAGCAACAAACCGTTCCGACCAACAGCTCGCGGACCCGAGCAACGCCGCGGCCCGCCCGAGCCACCGCGGGCGCGACCCGGGGCGCGAGCAACAGCTCGCGGACCCGAGCAACGCTGGTTGCCGATGCCGCGTGCTCCCCGAGCACGGGGCGCGAGCAACAGCGAGCGGGAGCTGCGTCTCCCGGCCCGATGCCCGCGCGCGGTGGCGAACTGCGCCAGACTTATGTTTCGAGGGACAGGTCGCGCCGCGCGTTGTTGCGACCTGCCCTATGCCGCTCGCGTGCGGCGTGCCGCATGCCGAGCAACACCACGCGGAGCAACAGACCCCTTGACCGTCGCTACAGCGGCTTTACCCTGTGGGGCTATGGGCACGCGTCGGTGGGTCGGGGAGCTGGAGTCATGGTTACGTCGCGCAGAGTTGAGCAAGGACGAGCTGGTTGAGCGCTCCGACCACAGCGCGGCCCAGGTGCAGTCTCTGTTCGAGCAACCAGAGCCGAACCCGACGCTGCGCGTTTACCTCGAGCTCGTCGACAAGGCGGGAGCGCGCTTCAAAGGCGTGGTCAACAATAACCCAGTAGAGGTGATCACGCGCCTGAAGGAGATCATGGTCCGCGAGAACATCGCGACTGTGTCCGCGCTGGCCAAGGTCGCCGATGTGAACCGATCGCAGCTGAGCCGGATGTTCAACGATCCCGACCCGAACCCAACGCTGGCGGTGTTCGATCGACTCGTCGTCGCGCTGGGTGCCGAGAGGGACTTTGTCCTCGTCAGCATCGTTGATAATGCCGTGGCCCAAGCGATCGTCGTCGGAAGCATGGAAGTGCAGGCGGCGACGCAGGAAGCGGCGCGACACCTTCATGCCGTGCCCGATCCGGCGTCGGCGACGACTGTGCGGGAGTGGGAGCGGCGTCTCGCCGCTGCCGAGGCCGAGCGCACCGCGGCGGCAGCCCAGGAGCGTGACGCAAAGGCCAAAATGGACGCCTTGCTCGAGCGGGCCTTCCAGCTGCATCAGAAGGTCGTCGATCTCGAGCAACAGCACGCAGACGATGCCGCCGAGATCGTCCGAGTGACTGGCGCCAACGCCACGCTCGAGCGGCTGCGGGCCGAGGACGCCGCCGAGATCGCCAGGCTGACCCAGGCGAACCGCCACCTCGTGCGGCTGCATGCCGAGGATGTCGCCGAGATCGCCAAGTTGAAAGCAGCGGGACACTGGAGCCTGCGCAAAAAGATCCTGTTCGGCCTCGGGTGCGCCCTGACTGGCGCGGGCGCTGCTCGCTGGGCGACGCACGGCCGCCGGTAGCGCCGCTCCCGGAGATGAATGGAGGGTCGTCCACAGCGCTTCGCGGCGCCAGGGACGGCCCCCTCGCTGCGGGCAAGGTCGGGGCTTGCTCAGGGACCCGTGATGCGGCCGGGGTCGCCGGACGCGCGGGGTGCCTGTCGGGTTCAGCTCGCCCGGCCGGCGGGCAAAGCCCGCGGCTTCGGTTGACGTGCGGGCGTCGCCGATGGCGCCGCGATCAGGGCCTCGACCTTCGGCCAGGTCTCGTCCGCGCACCACCGCTTATACCAGCGCCAGCACGTCGTCGGGGCCGCGTAGCTCGCCGGGATGTCCTGCCAGTGCGCCTGCGTGTGCAGCACCCAGCGGATGCCGTCGACCACCTGGCGCAGGTCCACCGGTTTGCCGCCGCGCGGGCGGTCCGCGTCCACGAGGGTGACGATCGTCGCCCACTGCCCGTCTCGCAGCGGCTCGAACGGCGCCACGGACAACGCGCGGGCCGTGGTCGTCGCCGCGACGATGAGGCCCGCGGTGTGCTCGAGCGCCTCGCGGACGACGCGATTGGCCAGGTGCGCGTAGCGCTTGGTCGTATTCGGCTGCCGGTGGCCCAGCATCTCGCCGACGATCGCCAGCGGCACACCGCCCCCGAGGGCGTCGCTGGCGAACGAGTGCCTGAGATCGTGGAGGCGGACATCGGGGATGCCCACGGCCTCGCGGATCTTTTTCCAGGTCAGGTTGAGGCCCGTCAACTTTCGGCCGGTACGCGAGTGGACTACGAGGCCCTCCTTGCGGTTGCCGGTGCGGTCGTGAATCTGCCGAAGCAGGGCCATAACCTGCGAGGGGACCGGGATGTTGCGCTGACCCGTCTTGGTGTCGGGCAGATTCAGGCAGCTGTGCTGCCAGTCGACCATGGGCCAGGCCAGGTTGAGAATCTCGTCGCGCCGCAGGCCGGTGAGCGACAGGAGCTGCAGGGCCCAGACGCTCATGCGATCGAGGTGCCCCTTGCGGCCCGGCGGGATCTGCAAGCCGCGCAGCATGACCTCCTCCACGTGGCGCCGCTCCTCGGGCGCCAGGAAGCGCTCACGGGTCTTCATCTTGAAGCGCCGGACCCCGTGGGACGGGTTACGCATGTCCGAGAGCTCCCAGTCGATGGTGATGCGCTTATACAAACTGCCGAGCACGCAGAGCGCGTAATTGGCGGAACCCGGGATGTGCTTCAGGCCGACGTGCAGCGCTTGGGCGTCGCTGCGGGTCACGCTCTCGAAGTCGCGGCCGCCGAGCACGGGCAGGATGTGATCGGCGAGGTGCTTGCGATAGTTGATCGCGGTGCTGGGCTTTAGATAGACGTCGATGAAGTCGCGGACAAAGCGATCGGCGAGCTCGCGGACTGTCGGTCGCCGTGATTCCACCTGTTTCACAGGCTCGACTCGGCGCGTCGATCTCGGCGCGGAGCGGCGCGTGACCGGCTGGACGGTCGGCTCGTCGCGCTCACTGACGCCCAGCATCAGCACAGCCCGGCGGCGCGCCTCGTCGATCCCGAGCGACGGTCCCATGACGCCGATCTTCTCGCGGCGCCACTGCCCGTCGACCTGGTGTCGAACCAGAAACACCTTCTTACCCGTCGGCAGCACCCTAACGACGAAGCCGGCCATCGCCGCGCACGTCACCTCGTACATCTTCTCGCGCGGCTTCAGCTCGCGCACGGTCGCGGTAGTCAGCATCCCCAAACCTCCACCCCAGTTATCGCGACAAATTCGAGCCAGGCAAGGGTCTAAAATCGCCTGTCCTTAAGGACCTATTCTCTGTCATAAGGCCGCGCAGGGCGGTTTCAAACTAGTCGTATGACATTGGTGACGTGATAGGCGTGCTGGTTCCAGACCCGGCGGGTGCGCACCCACTGGCCCTTGGAGTCGCCGAACACCCGGATGCCGCGCTGCTTGGTGGCGTTGCAGTTGATGCCCGAGTAGCTGTTGGAGATCGCCACGATGTCGGCGTGGCCGTCGTTGTCGACGTCGGCGACCAGGGGCAGCTCGCGCAGGGTGCCGCTGGTGTTGCAGGTCTGCCACAGGACCTCGCCGTCGGTGCCGCGGTAGATGCGAAGCTGCTGCTCGTCGCCGTAGAGCACCTCGGCGCTGCCGTCCCCGTTGAAGTCGAAGACCGAGCTGCCGGTCGCCGCGGACGAGCAGTCCTTGGTCTGCTTGATCCACAGGAAGGTGTCCTTGCCCTCGATGTTGGGGTCGAGCAGCTTCTTGCCGTCGAAGACGGCGTAGCCGATGCCGCCGGCGACGGCGACGTCGGGGGTGCCGTCGCCGTTGAAGTCGGCGATGGTCGGCGGGCCGCCGCCGACGGTGTTGCCGGCCGAACCGAGCGGGCACAGCGCGGGCGACAGGATCCCGTTGATGTCGATCGGCTGGCGCAGGATCAGCGCGCCCTTGGGCTGCGCCGGGTCGTAGCGCCACACGAACAGGTGGTGCTTGAGCAGCGCCCCGCCGTTGGCGATCACCGCGATCTCCGGGTAACCGTCGAGGTCGAGGTCGGCGACCGCGGCGAAGCGGCCCTCGAGGCCGGTCTCGGCCATGACGCCGCCGCCGGCGTTGAAGACCCCGAGCGGGTGCACGATCTCGAGCTCGCCGTCGACGTTGACGTCGGCGGCGTGGGCCTCGTTGCCGGCCTTGAGCGGGGCCTCGAGCGCCCCGGTGGCGCCGTCGAGCAGGCCGCCGGTGACCAGCACCTCGGCGTTACCGTCGTTGTCGAGGTCGGTGATGGTCGGCTGCACGCAGCCGAGCACCTTCTCGGTGATCCACAGCTCGGCGCCGCTGGCATCGAGGGCGCGCACCTTGCCGGACGTGGTGCAGGTGACGATCTCGTTGCCGGGCTTGCCGTCGATGTTGCCGCCGGCGACCTCGCGGCCCGGGTTGGTCGGGTCGACCTCGAACTTCGCCGCCCACTTCTCGACGATCACCCCGTTGATGATCGAGATCGCCCGGGTGGTCCCGTTCGCGTTGTAGTTGCCGGCCTCGAAGGTGTTGAACACGATCTCCGGGATGTCGCGCTCGTCGACGATCTGGTCGCAGTTGTCGTCGTCGAGCTGGATGACGATCGGCGCCATCATCACGTCGCCCTTGTCCCAGTGGTACTTCACCGCCGGCTCGAAGACGACGTCGACCGGCTTGTACTCGCACTTCGTCAGGCAGGTGATCGGCTCGCCCTCCTTCGGCTCCTGGCCCTCCTCGCACTTCGGCGGCTCCGGCAGACACTTGCCGGTCTTCAGCGACACTCCCCCCTGACACATCTCGCCGCCGCCCATCTCCGGGTCGCCCAGGCTGTATTCGCAGTACTCGCCGTCGCCGCACTCGCTGGCGTCGATGCACTCCGCGCCCGGCGTCTCGCACTGGTTGAAGGAGCAAACCTGGCCCCCGGGACAGCAGATGCCGTCGCACACCAGGTCCTCCGGGCAACACTCGGCGCCGAGACACACGCCGCCCTTGTCCCCGCAGTCGGCCGGACACAGCGGGCCGCCGGTGCTGGTCCCTGGACCGGTGAGCTCGCCGGTGCTGGTCCCCGGACCGGTGAGCTCGCCGGTCGTGGTGCCGCCGATGCTGTCGGTCACGCCGCCCGTCGGGGCGCCGGTCGAGCTGCCCTCGGCGGTCGCGCTGCCGCTCGAGCCGGGGC
>NZ_JACCSO010000015.1 GCF_013812955.1 Nannocystis sp.
CTACACGACCAACCACAAGCGCATCCGCGTGACGCTCTCGGTGTTCGAGGACAGCCTGACGCACATCCGCGACGACAGCCGCGCGACGGTCTCGCAAAACGGCCTGCTGGGCGACCAGTTGGTCCAGATCTCGGTCGGCCGCGGCGCGCAGATCCAGCCGGGCGGACGGATCCAGACCACGCCGGCGCTGCTCGAGGAGCTCGACAACATCAAGGAGCGCCTCGACGGTGTGTTCGGCAAGGTCGAGGAGACCATCGGCGGCATCGCCGAGCTGGCCTCGGCGATGGGCGACGAGAAGACGGTGCGCAACGTCCAGGGCCTGCTGGCCAACATCAACGAGGTCTCGCGTCAGATCGCCGAGGGCAAGGGCCTGGTCGGCGCGCTGCTCAACGACGAGAGCTACGTCAAGGACTTCGGCGGGACCCTGCGCAGCGTCCGTGAGACGGCCTCGGGCCTCAACGGCTTCGTGCAGAAGGCCCGCAACAGCATGACGAAGATCGACGACAACCTGCAGCCGCTGGTCGACGACGGTCGCAAGGTGATGAGCGACATCTCGACGGTGCTCAAGGACGTCAAGGATCCGAAGAACAAGAGCCTGGTGTCGAAGCTGCTCTACGACTCCGACGGCGCGATGGTGAAGGACCTCGAGGACACCCTCAAGAACGTCGAGAAGGTGGTCGCCTCGATCGAGCAGGGCGACGGCACGCTCGGCAAGCTGCTCAAGGACCCGAAGGCCTACGACGACCTGGTGAAGATCCTCGGCAACATCGAGCGCAACAACACGATCAAGCGGCTGGTCCGCTTCGTCGCCGAGCAGGAAGAGGCGGCCAGCTCGGCCGCGCCGACCGCCACTTATGGCAAGTGAGCCACCGCTCACAGCAGCGGTGACAGCATGCGCGCGAATGCCTCGCCGAGGCGCTGGGCCAGCGGGAGGCGGCGCCGCATCTCACGGCGCACCTCGAGCGCGTGCGCGAGCTGGCCGCGAAACACCTCCGCGGTCTGCTCGGTGACGCCGCGGTCGTAGAGCATCGCGGTGACCTCGTAGTTGATGTAGAAGCTGCGCACGTCCATGTTGGCGGAGCCGATCGCCGCGACGGTGTGATCGACGAGCAGGTACTTGGCGTGCAGCATGCCGGGCAGGTACTCGTAGATCCGGCAGCCGGCCTCGAGGCACTCGTCGTAGTAGCTGCGCGCGGCGAGGCTGACGAGCTTCGAGTCGTTGTTGCGCGGCAGCGGGACGAGCACGCGCACGTCGACGCCGCGCAGCGCCGCGGTCTTGAGCGCGAGGTTCAGGGCGTCGTCCGGGACGAAGTAGGGGGTGGCGATCCAGCAGCGCTCGGTGGCGGTGGCGATCGCGGCGACGAACTGCGCGGCGATGCCGAGGCCGGGCGCCAGATCCGGGCCCGAGGGGATGATCTGGACCAGCGGGCCGGTCGAGCCGGCGGGCTCGCGATCGAAGAGCTCGGCGAGGATCTCGCGCTCGATGCGGGGGTCGTCGGGGTTCAGGTCGATGGTCTCGCCGGTGGCGGCGAGCCAGTCCTCGAGGAAGATCGCGTGCAGGCCGAGCACCGCGTCGCCGGTGAGGCGCAGGTGCAGGTCGCTCCACAGGCGCCGCTCGGGGCCGCGGCCGAGGTACTCGTCGCCGACGTTGAGGCCGCCGGTGAAGCCGATAGTGCCGTCGATGACGATGATCTTGCGGTGGTTGCGGAAGTTGATCCGGCCCGGCCAGCGCAGGCGCAGGCGCATCGGCCCGTAGACGAGCACCTCGCCGCCGGCGGCCCGCAGGCGCTGAAACAGCAGCGGGGCGCTCCTCAGGGTCCCGAAGTCGTCGATCAGCAGGCGCACGCGCACGCCGGCGCGGGCCTTCTCGCAGAGCAGGTCGATCCAGCGGTTGCCGACCTCGTCGCTGCGCCAGATGTAGTACTCGAGCAGGATCGAGCGCTGGGCGGCGCGCATGGCCTCCTCCATGGCGAGGTAGGCCGCCTGCGGCTGGGCCAGCAAGGTCGCGCTGCTGGCCCGGCGCAGCGGCGCGTCGGAGACGTTGAGCGCGAGGCGGACGAGGCCGCGCAGGGGCTCGTCGAGCTCGTTCATCGAGGTCTCGAAGGACATCAGCTGGCTGGTGGCGGCGGTCGGATTGACGGCACGTCGGGCCCGCAGCCGCCGGCGCCGGCCGACGCGGTAGCGGCCGAACACGAGGTAGGCGGCGAGGCCGAAACCGGGCACGAAGATCAGCGCCAGCAGCCACGCCATCGTCGACACCGGGCGGCGGCGCTCGAGCACGACGAAGCCCGTGACCGCGATCACGTAGAGCAGCATCATCAGCTCAAAGAGCCAGCGCTCGGGGTACAGGTCGGGCACGGAGGCCCGAACTCTACCCTCAATCGCTGCGCCTGCACCCTGGGCCAGGGTTCGGCCGAGGATCGTGCGCGCGCCCGCGAATACGAGGCCATGCGAGCGCTATGCGGGCGTGAGAGGGCGTGAGAGGGCGCCGTGACAGCCGCGACGCTGAGGCTATAGTTGCGGCGATGTCCAGCGCGCCGGAGTTTCTGCACCCAGTCGATCCGTCGAACGGCGAGGCGCTCGCCCCCGTGGCTTGCACCCCGCCGGAGCAGCTCACCGCGATCGTCGCGGCGGCGCGGCGGGCCCAGAGCACGTGGGCCGAGATGCCCTTCACGAAGCGTTGCGCGCGGCTGCGCGCGTTCGCTACGGCGCTGCGTGGCGAGGCCAGCGAGGGCCTCGCGCAGCAGGTCTCGCGCGAGATGGGCAAGCCGCTGCGTGACGCGAGGGCCGAGGTGCGCGGGGTCGCGAGCCGGGTCGAGTCCTTCATCGAACGGGCCGAGCTGGCCGTCGCCGACGAGGTCGGGGTCGAGGGCGGCATCAAGGTGACGGTGCGCTGGCGTCCGCTCGGGGTGGTCGCGGTGATCGGGCCGTGGAACTATCCGGTGGCGACGCCGAACAACCTGATCATGTCGGCGCTGCTGACCGGCAACGCGGCGGTGTTCAAGCCGTCCGAGTTCACGCCGCACACCGGCGCGCTGCTCCACGGCCTGCTCGCGCCGCACCTGCCGGCGGGGCTGCTCGGGCTGGTCCAGGGCACAGGTCAGGTCGGCGCGGCGCTGGTCGCCGGCGCGGTCGACATGATCGCCTTCACCGGATCGATCACCACCGGCCAGGCGATCATGCGCGAGGCGGCGAACGGGATGAAGCGGCTGGTGCTCGAGCTCGGCGGCAAGGACCCGATGATCGTGCTGCCCGGCGCCGACCTCGAGGCGGCGGCCCAGCACGCGGCGATCGAGGCGACCCGCAACGCCGGTCAGGTCTGCGTCGCGGTCGAGCGCATCCTGGTCCACCAGGACATCGCCGAGGCGTTCTCGCAGCGCGTCGCGGAGATCGTGCGCGGCCTCCGGGTCGGGGATCCCCGCGACGAGGCGACCCAGATCGGCCCGATGGCGAACGCCCGCCAGCGCGAGCTGGTGCTCGGGCAGCTGGCCCGGGCCCGCGCCGCTGGAGCCCGCTTCCTGGTCGAGGGCGAGGCCCGCGGCCCGGGTTTTTACCTCTCGCCGAGCGTGGTCGTCGGGGTCACGCCGGCGATGGACCTGGCCAGCCAGGAGACCTTCGGCCCGGTGATCGCCATCCAGGTCGCCCGCGACGCGGAGGAGGCCGTGGCCCGCGCCAACGACACGATCTACGGCCTGGGCGCGAGCGTCTGGGGCCCGCCGGGACCGGAGACCGAGGCGATCGCCGACCAGCTCCAGGTCGGCATGGTGGGCGTCAATCGTGGGCTCAGCACCGCCGGTGGAGCGCCTTGGGTCGGCTGGAAGATGTCCGGCTTCGGCTATACCCGCAGCGTCACGGGCATGCGGCAATTCATGCAGCCGCAGTCGCGGGCGGTCCGCGCCTAGCGGCGGGGCTGCCGGGCCGTCGCGGCGGGCGGACAGCGTTCCGGTCGCTCCCGCGCGGATGCCTGCCCAAGCCGTGCGCGGGTTTGTTATGGTTCCGCCCGTGGGGCTCCTGTCCACATTGCTGCACGAGGCGAGTGCGCGTCACCCGGCCGAGGTCGTCATCGAGACCGACCAGCCGGTGCGTATGCACCTTTCGGACGGCACACAGACGCAGCTCGCGGGTGCGATCGGCGGCACTGCCATCTCGGACGAGCTCAGTGACTTGTTGAGCACCGAGCAGCAGGTCGACCTGGCGCTCGGCGAGCAGGTGAAGTTCGATCTGGTGGTCGGGCCCTACACCTGGCAGCTGGTCGGCGAGACCGCGAGCGAGGTCATCTCGGTGCGCGCGCGCCCGACCGGCGAGCTGCTCGATGCCAGCGACAGCATGCAGATCCCGATCGAGCCCGACGACAGCGATCCCGTCGAACCGCAGGACGTCCCGCGGCCGCGTCGGGCTCTGGCTTCGGGTCCGTCGGAGATCGACATCGACATCAACTTCGACGACGAGGCCGCGCTCGCGCAGGACGACCCGCGCCCGGCCGCCGGCCTGCGCCTCGCGGCCCTCAAGTCGGTGCCCGCGGACAGCAAGCCGCAGCCGATGTGGCCGCGCCGACAGGCGGCGCCGCAGGCTCAGGGCAAAGCCGGCGCGCCGACCTGGGCGCGAGAGGGCCGGCGCGGACGGACCCAGCCGGTGGGCTTTCCCGGTCCCTCCGGGAAGGTTGGCCCGTCCGGTCCGGTCGGCTATCCCGGGCCGGCTTCGGCGACGGCGACCCAGCAGATGCCGCTGCGCCCGGCTCCACGCCGCGAGGACCTCGGGGAGATCCTCGGCGCCTTCGGACCCGGCACGCTGGTGTTGCTGCTGCGCGCGCCCGGTCAGGGCGAGCAGTTGACGGCGGCGATCGAGCTGCCGACCGTGATCCTCGGCGATGGTGACCGCCCCGAACAGGCGAGCGCCCGCATCACCGAACTCGGCCCCATTGGGGTGCTGCTGCTGCGCGTCGAGGACCCGAGCCTGTGGCTGGGATGGCTGCTGCGGCGCATCGAGGAGGGTCACCGCGTTTTGGTGGAGACCGACGCTCGCACGCCGGCCGGGGCGCGAAGGGTCCTGCTGGGCGTCGACGGCTCGCCGCGCGCGGAGCAATGGCTCGATGCCGTGCCGGTGCGCAGCGCGACCGTCGAGGACGGCCGCTGGATGCTGCTGCCGGGGCGATGACGGGTCGATTCGCTGAGCTGTCCTGGAGGACAGATCAACGGATCTCGAGCTCGACCTCGATGCCCTTCTCGCGACAGGCCGCGAGGATGTCATCGGTGAGGTGGTCGGCGTCGGCGAGGTCGCCCGGGGGCAGCTGAAGGACCACGTGGGGGCGCTTCGCCTCGAGCTCGGCCATGCGTTCGCGGTGCGCCAGCAGCCTGCTGAAGGCTGCATAACCGCAGAAGGCGAGGATCCCGAACAGGATGACGAAGAGAGGCACCTGGAACCATCGTAGCCCGGGGCCGGGCCGGGCCGCAACGGCCGTGGCCGGTTGTGTGCGGCGGCAGACCCGTCAGTTTGGGGATCTTGCGGGCGGGGTGGCCACGGTGCCGCTTGGGCTCGGCGTCGCGGCGCCGGTGCTCGGTACAGTGCTTGTGCTCGGCGCGGCGGTGCCGGTGCTCGGTGCAGCCGCGGGGCCCGGCTTCAGGGGCGCGGGCGATGGTGGCGCGGGTGATGGTGGCGCGGGTGCCGGTGCGGGTGCCGGCGCGGGTGCGGGTGTCGGCTTTGGGGCGTTGAGGCGGCGCTGCAGGCGACGCGACTCCCAGACGGCTTTGGGCTTGAGCTTGATGCGGACGCCGACGAGCGAGAAGTAGCGCTGTCC
>NZ_JACCSO010000016.1 GCF_013812955.1 Nannocystis sp.
CCCTGCAGCGCCGCGCGTTCGGCGTTGCTGGCCGCGCGCGCGGCCTCCCATGCCGGGCGGGCGGCGCTGTACGGGCCCGGCCACAGCTGCAGCGCGCCGCGGTGGATCCGGAGCGTTTGGGTCGTGAGCTGGTCGAGCAGCGCGCGGTCGTGCGAGACCAGCAGCCCGATGCCTTTCTTAAAAAAGCGCCGCAGCGCGGCGACCAGCAGCGCGTGCGCGCCGGCGTCGAGGTGATTGGTCGGCTCGTCGAGCAGCAGCATGTCGGGCTCGGCGGCCAGCGCCGCGCCGATCTGCCAGCGCTTGCGCTCGCCCGGTGAGAGCGAGGACCAGCGCGCGAGGTCGTGGGGATCGAGGCCGAGGCCGCCGTGCAGGCGGCGGGCCGGGCCCTGGGCCGCGGCGAGGCGCTCGATCTCCGGGCTGCAGGTCTCGACGTCTTGTGGACATGTCACAATGCATAGATCGGGTGGATCGCGGACGATCCGGCCGCCGGCGGGGGCGAGCGCTCCGGCGAGCAATCTCAGGAGCGTGGTCTTGCCGGACCCGTTGGGGCCGACGAGGCCGGTCCATCCGGGCGTGAGGTGCAGGTCGATGGGTTCTGAAGACAGGGCGTTCGCGTACGGAGACGCGAGCGCGTGGGTGCGCAAGCTGGGCATGTGCCCTCCCGAGGTCACTGCGCCGCGCGAGGCGGCGCGGGTCAAACACGTGCGCTCGGCCCTGCAGCACCACCACAGAGGGGTGCGCGCGGGTCGGACGCAGCGGACAGGGACTTCAGCGCTTGCAGGTCATGCGACGCCACGGAGTGCGTGGCAGGCCCGTTGATGCCACGGGCTTCGGGTCGGCGCAAGCCGATTTTTTCGCGAATGCTCGAGATCAGCCCGGAAGCGCCGCGCTGTGCGCCGCGATCCACCTGGCGACTTCGGGCCAGATCATCCGGGGTCCCTTGCTCGAGGTCGAGAGCCCGATATGTCCGACCGGAAAGCGCAGGGTGGTCTTATCGACGGAGCCGACCTTGCCGTCCAGCGCGGTGCTCGAGGGCGGCGGCGCGATGGTGTCGTTCTCGGCGATCAAAGTCAGCAGCGGGCAGGTGATCTGGCCGAGGTCGACCTTGCGCCCGCCGACGACCATGCGGCCCTCATAAAAATTGTTCTCCTGATAACAGTCCTTGATGTACTGGCGGTAGACCTCGCCCGGGAACGGCACATTGTCGGCGGCCCAGCGCTCCATCGCCAAGAAGGTCGTGACGAACTCCGGGTCGTCGATGCGGCGAAACACCTCGAGCCACTTGGTCAGGCGCTGGATCGGGGCCATCATCGAGAAGCCGGCCTCCATCAGGTCGATGGGGACGTTGCCGTGGGCGTCGACCATGGCGTCGACGTCGAAGTATTCGGGGCGGGTCCAGGTGTGGAAGATGCCGCCCTCGTGGAAGTCGACCGGGGTCGCCTGGGCGACGAAGTTGCGCAGACCCTGCGGGTATAGCGCCGCGTAGGCGAGGGCCATGGTGCCGCCCATGCAATAGCCGTACATGGTCAGGTCCTCGGCGCCGCTGACCTTGAGGGTCCACTGGACGGCGCTGCGCATCATGCCGCCGAGGAACTCGTCCCAGTTCATCTGCTCCTCGAGCGCGCCGGGGGTGCCCCAGTCGATCGCGTACACGTCATATCCCTGGTCGCGCATGAATTCGATCAGGCTGCGGCCCGGCAGGAAGTCGAGGATGTAATAGCGATTGATCAGCGAATAGACGAACAGGATCGGGGTGGCGTGGCGGCGCACCGTCGGCTCGAAGCGGAGCAGGCGCATGCTGCCGCGGGTGTACACCACGCGGTGCGGCGTCGAGTTGACGGGCGGGTCGCCGACCCGAGCGGCGCGCTTGACGATCGGCCCCAGGTAGGCGTTGGGGGCCAGCGCGCCGGCCCGCAGGGCCCGGCTCCAGGCGCCGGAGATCTCGAGGGAGGCGGACAGAGCCTCGCGGGCGCGGGTGCGGAAGGTCGACATGGGCGTGTCCATCAGGGGGTTTCAGGGAGCCGAGGGGTGGCGCGCAGGTCGGCCTCCACGCGGGCGAGCGCGTCGAGGGCCAGCTCGAGCTGGGTCTGGGTGACCTCGAGGCGGTCGCCGAGCTGGCGCAGCTGGGTGCGCATCGCCTGGACGTCGCCGAGGGTCGGGGCCTGCCAGGCGTGCAGCCAGGCCTCGGCGCCGGCCGTCACGCTGCGCCGCACCATGAAGCCGAGGTTCAGGCCCTTGCCGGCGATGCGCAGGAAGGTGTGGCTGCGGGCGAGGCGGTCGAAGACCTTGCTGGTGGCGGTCTCGAAGCGGTTAAACAGCTTGCCTGGGGGCGACTTCGGGTCGGTGAGGTACCCGATGCCGGTGACCAGGTGGGTGAGCAGGTTCTTGGGCGGACGGGGCTGGGTCATGGTGCTCACAGCGCGCGCTTGAGGATCTTGCCGGCGGGTGACAGCGGCAGGGTGTCACGCAGCTCGATGCATTTGGGGATCTTGTAGCGGGCGAGGTGGGCGCGGCAAAACTCGAGCAGCTCGGCCTCGCTGGCGACGGCGCCGGGGCGCAGGGCGACGACGGCGCGGCCGACCTCCCCCCATTGTGGGTCGGGCATCGGCACCACCGCGCACTGGGCGACGGCGGGGTGCTCATACAGGACCTTCTCGATCTCGACCGGGTAGACGTTCTCTCCGCCGGAGATGAACATATCCTTCTTGCGATCGACGATATAAAAGAAGCCGTCGCTGTCGACCCGCGCGAGGTCGCCGGTGTGAAACCAGCCCGCGGCGTCGAAGGCCGCGGCGGTGGCGTCGGGGTTGTTGTAATAGCCGGAGCAGGCGGCGGGGCCCTTGAGGACCAGCTCGCCGACCGCGCCGGTGGGCACGGGCTGGCCGTCCTCTGCGAGGATCCGGGCGTCGATGAAGTAGTTCGGCTGGCCGACGCTGCCGGCCTTCGACGCGGCGAATTCGGGGCGCATCGAGAACAGGCCGGGCCCGAACTCGGTCATGCCGAAGCCCTGCTTGAAGGCGACGCGGTGGGTGGCCTGGAACGCGTGGATGATCGGGACCGGAAGCGGCGCGCCGCCGCTGGTGAGGAAGCGGACCGAGGCGAAGGAGGTCGCGGCGAAGCGCGGCGAGTCGAGCATCATCTGATACTGCGTCGGCACGCAGAACAGCACGGTGACCCGCTCCGACTCGATCAGCGCGAGCATGTCGTCGGCGGTCCACTTGCGCATGATGACGACGGTGCCGCCGACGGTCAGCACCGGCAGGGTGTGCACGAACAGGCCGCCGGTGTGAAACATCGGCGTGTGGGTCAGGGTGATGTCGCCGCGCTGGAGCTCGTGCACGAGGGTGTTGAGGGTGTTCCAGGCGACCATCCGGTACGAGATCTGGGCGGCCTTGGGGCTGCCCGTGGTCCCGCCGGTGAACAGCAGCGCGAGGATGTGCTCGGCGTCGACGGCCGGGTTGTGCACCGCAACACCGGGGCCAGCGAGCGCGGTCTCATAGGCGACGTGATCGGGCCCGGCGGCCTCGCCGATGTGCAGCCAGGTCTCGATGCTGGCGCAGACCGCGAGCTGGCGGGCGGCCTCAACGTACTCCTCGCCGTAGACGAGCACGCGCGGGCCGGTCTGATCGACGACGGCGACCAGCTCGCGCCAGTGGCTGCGCCAGTTCAGCGGCACGAAGATCGCCCCGAGCTTGGCGCAGGCGAACAGCAGGTCGAGGCACTCGACGCCGTTCAACGCGAGCAGGGCGACCCGGTCGCCACGGGTCACGCCGGCACCCGCGAGCCAGTGCGCGAGGTCGTCGGCCCTGCGGTTCATCTGCGCGTAGCTGTGTCGGGCCCCGCGGGCGACGTCGACCACCGCGACCGTCTCGGGCCAGTACTGGGCGCCGCGCGCCATCCAATCGCCGATGTACATTTTAAAAGGGGGCTCCTTGGGGCGAAGATACACCGGGCCCGGGTGCCCGGTCTGCTCAGGCCTCGACGGTGATGGTGGGGCGGGCGGTGGCGGCTTTGGTGGCGGGTGTGGTGGCGGTGGGCTGGCCCAGGAGGCGCCGGCCGACGGCCCAGCAGCGGCGATGCAGGGCCAGGGAGCCGCCGAGGGCCTCGCGCCACAGGCGGGCGCCGGTCTCCAGCGAGGCGGCGCCGCCCTCGAGGGCGAAGTCACCGAGGGTCTCCACGTGGGCGTTCCACGCCTCGGCGCGCTGGATCTGGGCGTCGAGCAGGCGCCGCCAGGCGGGCGACTTGTGCTGCGGGTGCGAAGTGGTGGGATCTGGCATCGAGGGCTCTCAGCGCAGGCTATCGGGGTGACGGCCGGGCGTCAAGCTGGGGAATTGTGCGGTGCACAATTTCGCCGGCGACAGCTCCGGGCCGCTGGCCGTGCGCCTGCGGTATACTGGGCGGCCATGGGCGAAAAGGTGCACGTCGTGGCGGCGATCATCGAGCGGGACGGGCGCTTCCTCGTCGGCAAGCGCAGCCCGCACAAACAGAGCGCGCCCGGCTACTGGTGCGCCGTCTGCGGGCGCATCGAGGCTGGCGAGTCGCAGGCGGACGCGGTCGTGCGTGAGGTGCACGAGGAGGTGGGCCTATCGGTGCAGGCCGTCGAGAAGGTCGCCGAATGCGACACCCACGACGGCAGCGCGCTGATCCACTGGTGGCTCGCCGCGCCCCTCGATGACTCGAGGGCCGCGCTGCTCGGCGACGAACACACGGAGCTGCGCTGGGTGACGCTGGAGGAGATGCGGGCGCTTGATCCCGTGTTTGCGGAGGATGTGGAGATCTTCGCCGAAATGGTCGAGCGGCGACGAGTCCCGCGCCGCTGAGCGCAAGACCCGGGATCGCGGGGCGCAAAACGATCAGCGGGCGCGGGAATGCGAACAGAGACACCCCTCCCCTCAATCGGGAGGGGCAGGGGTGGGGGTGATGAGGTGAGCGCCCGCTCATCCGACACCCCCTCCCGAAGCCTCCCATCAAGGGGGAGGCTTCGGCAGCGACGGAATGGTCTCGAACTGCGGCGCCTCATCGGCGATCCGGTAATAGTCGCCCTTCTCGCGCGTGAAGACGTGGACGTGCACGTGTGTGCCGGTGGGGCCGTCGAACGCGCCCATGGCGACGCCGGTCCAGTCGCGGCCCAAGGGGTCCCAGAACAGGCTCGACCCGCAAATGCCGCAGAAGCCGCGCCGCACCGTTTTAGACGACTGGAACCAGCGGACGTTCTCCTCGCCCCGGACCGTGAGCGCCGACCTCGGAACGTCGGCGGACACGAAATAATGGCCGGAATGCTTCCGGCACGCGGTGCAGTGGCAGGCGTCGGGCGCCGGGATGTCGCCCGTCACGTCGAAGGTCACGGCGCCGCAAAGGCAGGAGCCGCGGTGCGTTGTTGTGCTCGTGCTCGCGTCGTCTGGCATTTCCGCAGGTTAGCGCTCGGCAGCAGACATGAAAATGCGGCCACGATCAGCGGGCGCGAGGCTTGGGTTGGGGCTTCGCGCGGGGCTTCGCGGCGGGCTTGGGTGCAGCGCGGGGCTTCGGCGCGGCCTTCATCGCGCGCTTGAGCTCGTCCATTTCGCGGCGCAGCTCGGCGAGCTCGTCCTGGGTGTTGCTTGGCGCCGGCGGCTCGTCGGGGAAGGGCGGCGGCGGGGCGTGCAGGTCGTCGCCGTGAATGCTGTGGTTGCCGTCGTGGGGGCCGTCGTGGCCGTGGTGATTGCCGCGCATCAGGCGGGCGAGCAGGTCGGGGGTGCCGAAGCCGAGGCCGGCGAAGGGGTTCCAGACGCTGCGGGCGCCCTCTTTGAGGCGCAGATACACCTCGAGGGCCCAGGTGACATAACGGCCGAAGAACTCGGCGAGGGCGTCGTCGCGCATGCGCAGCAGCTGCTTGAGCAGGGGGACGGGCAGCAGGCGGGCGGCGCCGCGGCTCTCGAGGATCAGCTGGGCGAGGGTGACCTGGGTCAGGTCGAGGCCGGTCTTGGCGTCGGTGACCCGCAGGTCCTCGCCGAGGCGCACGCGCTCCGCGACCTCCTCGAGGGTGACGTAGCGGCTGCCTCCGGTGTCGTAGAGCCGACGGTTCCCGTACTTCTTGACCTCCATGCCGCTGGGGTAGCAGATCCATGCTGCGGTGCACAAGGGCGGGGCGAGGCCCGCGCTCAGCGGTCGGGTTTTACGGGGCCACGAAGGGCCCGACCACGAAGTCGCCGCTCCCCTCCGACTGGAAGGTCTGGTCGCCGGGCGTGATGGACCCGTAAAATCCGATCGCCTGCGCGACCCGGCCATCGCCGCCGATCGCAAACTCGCCCGGGCCCGGCACATCGACCAGGCCCAGGTCGGCGCCGTCGCCGAGCCCGTAGCGCCCGAACTGCGTCTTGACGGGCTGGTCCGCCGTGCTGAGGCCGTGCACCCACACCGCGTCCTCGAACAGGGCGACCCGGCGGGCCCACGGCGATTCGACGCGACGTGACCACACGTGAGCGCCGTCGGCTACCGCGTACCGGGCCACGAATGCCTTCAGCGTGCCGATCGGGGCCGCGAGCACGCCTCCGCCCAGGTCCACCGGCCCCCATCCGGACCCGCAGATCACCACGCTGTCGCCGTCGACGGCCAGGCCGAATCCATCGTCGCCGCCGGCGATCGGCTTGGCCGGACCGCCATATCGACTGGACCACAGGTGCGCGCCGTCGGAGCCGCGGTAGCGCGCGAGGAATACGTCGGTTCCGCCCGCGCTCTGCAGCACGCCGCCTCCGAGGGTGATCTTGCCGTAGAACGAGCCGACAATGTACAGGTCGCCGGCCGGATCGGTCGTCACGTCGGAGACCGGCGGCCAGTCCGCGAGCCCATTGTTGACCTGGCCCAGCTCGTGAAACCACAGGTCCTCGCCCGCGGCCGCGCCCAGCTTCGCCACGAAGAACAGGCCGGCCTGCGTGCCGGCGAGCAGCGCATTGCCCCCGGCGTCGACCGCGAGCTTGTTGGTGCGCTCGAAGCCGTCGCCGCCGATGCGCCGGCCCCACAGCGGCTCGCCCTCCGCCGAGTAGCGCGCGACGAAGATGTCATTCTTTCCGGCGCTGACGAGCGCGCCGGTCCCCGGATCCACGGTGCCCTCGAAGGTGCCCGTCACGAGCACACCACCGTCGCTGTGCACCGCCACGCCGGTCGCTTGCGCGTTGTCGCTGGCGCTCACGGCCGAGCCGAGGTGCCGGAGCCAGCGCAGGGCCCCGTCAGGGGCGTAGCGCGCGACAAACGCGTCCTCCAGGAGCGAGGCGCTGACCGGTCCATCGCCGAAGTCGACGGTGCCGCGGAACGCACCCGCCACGATCACGTCTCCGTCCGCCGCGACGGCGATGTCGTGCACGACGTCGCGCTCGGTGCCGCCGATATGTCGCCACCATTCAGGGAGCACCGGGTCGGTGGTGGTCGTGCTGTCGGTGGTGGTCGCGGCGTCGGTGGTCGTGCTCTCGGTGGTGGTCGTGCTCTCGGTCGTGGTCGTGCTCTCGGTCGCGGTCGTGCTCTCGGTCGAGGTCGTGCTCTCGGTCGAGGTCGTGCTCTGGCCGCAGATCGCGGGATCGGGATCGGGCCCGTCACACTCGCCCGAGGTCGTGGTGACCGTGGTGGTCGGGTCAGGTGTGCCGGTCGTGGTAGTCGGGTCGGTCGTGGTGGTGTTGTTGTTGGTGTTGGTGGTGGTGATGGAATCCGTGTCGACGCCACCACCACCGCCGCCGCAGGAGGGGATCGTGGTGATCGCGCAGAGGGACAGTGGGAAGGCAAGAATCAATCCAGGAAGTTTGCGCATGAGGACCTCGGGGGAAGCAATGAACCAATGATGCGACTGGGCCGCGGTGGCGGCGCCTTAAACAAGCTTATTAAATCGGCCGGGGTCGGACGCTCAAGCGGTCCAAAGCGCGCCTGAAGGGCTCTGCATGCGCGTGCGGATGTCGCTCATGCCCGGCGTGCAATATGCCGGGGGAGCCAATCCTGGACCGCCTTCAGCTGACCGTGACTCGACGGACTCCGCGGGCCTCGAGCAGCGCCGGTAGGCGGGTCCGCTGGTCGCCGGCGAACACCAGCTGCTCGCCCTCGACGCCGCCGCCGCAGCCGAGCGTGCGCTTGATCTCACTGCACCACGCCTCGGCCTGCTCGGGCGACAGATTCAGTTGCTCGACGATCGTCGCCTCCTTGCCGCCCCGACCCTTGCGCTGGTAGCGAATGACGGCGCGAGCGGGTGCGGGCGGTGACGGCGTGGTCTCGGCAGGCGGTGGCGCCTCGCCGACGGGCAGCTCGTCGCGCAGACCAGTCAGCGCGGCGAAGGGGTTGGCGGTGAGCGCTGCGGCGGGTGGTAGGTCTCGCGGCCTGGCCATGGCGTCACTGCACTCCTACCACGCGGACGGCTCGGCGCCGAGGCGCTCTAACCCCGTCACCCAGTCGTCGAAGTGTGGGCACTTTGCACGCAGCGTGGGGAGCCCGATGGCCGCCGCGGCGTGTGCACCTACTCGGACCTTCAGCTTCTCGTAGCTCGGAACGTGCTTGATGAGGCGCTTGCTGGGCGCTGTGGTCGCACCGTCGTTGATGTCCTCTGGCGCCATGCCCTCGACCTCCTTTGTGAGGGCCAGCAAGGCTGCTTTCGCACCATCGATACGCTGGTGCAGCGTGACCAGGTCGCAATAGAGGAGCGCCTCGAATTCATGGACTTGAATGTATGGTGAAAACCGGCTGTCGCCGAGAGCGGCCTGAAGCGCGGCCTCGAGCGTGGTCACCCGGTCGGCGCGCAGGGCCTGCCTGGCCGCGTCGTCCCGGCCGGGAAAGCTCGCAGGTAGACCGTAGAGATCGATCATCGTGGTGAAGCGAACCTCCGGGCTGTGATCCTCGCGCATCAGGCATTCGAGATCTCTGCGTAAGACCGCGAAGTTCAGGAGGCCGCCGCGCTTGTTCAACTTCCGGTTGGTCTGCACCACGCGCGGCCGGACGTCGATGGCTCGATGCGCGAGGTGAGGCTTCAGCAACAGGTCGACGAACTCACGCTCGGATTGTCCCTCGACGACGATGTAGAGGCGCACCCAGCTCATTCAGGGGTTGCCGCCGATCTGGTTCTTCTCCCATAGCTGGCCGAGCGTGTACTCCTCGAGCCACGCGCCGAGTTGCCTGTCATCGAGGCGCTCGAGGACCGTGGCGCCGTCGCGCTGGTTGGTGACGATCACTTGCTCGGGGTCCATCTCGTCGAGCAGCAGCGACGACTGGGTCGAGACGATGAGCTGCCCGCGCTGCGCGGCGTCATGCAAGAGCGACGCGAGCAGCTTGATCGCCAGCGGGTGCAGACCCAACTCCGGCTCGTCGATGATGAGTGTCGGGGGCGGGTCGGGTTGCAACAACAGGGTCGCCAGGCAGATGTAGCGCAGCGTGCCGTCGGAGAGCTGAGATGGATAGTAGACGAGATCGCAGTAACGGTCTTTCCACAACAGCTGGGTCTGACCGCTGGCGACCTCCTTGAGCACGAATGCCCCGAAGAACGGTGCCACCTGGCGGACCGTCTCCACGATGCGCGCGAAGTGCTCGGGGTGGGTCCGGGCGATTCGCATCAAGAACGCGGCCAGGTTGCCGGCGTCGCTGTGCAACGTGTCATTGTCGACGATGTTGATCAGACCCATGATCCGGGCGCCGGGGGAGGTGTCATGGAAATGATGGACGCGCCAACCCTGGAGGGTCGTGACGGTCCAGGTTTCGCTCTTAGAGCCAAGCGGAAACCCCTGCGCGAGCCGGCTCTCGCGGTGTCCGCTTCCTTGATCACGTGTCGTTGGCGGATCGTATGGACCTGAAAACGGCGCAGATTCATGGGCGAAAAACAGAGAAAAGCCGTCGTCGGAGGCCCGTAGCGTGAACTTATACTCGTTCTGGCCGAACGTCAGATGCGCGCTTAATTCCGGCGTCACCTTCGCGCCACGAAACAGGAATGCGTCGGCACCGCGTCGCTGACTGACGTAGTTTTGCAGCCCCTTGCTCGGGTCCATCATGTGTCCGAGCAGCTCGAAGAAGCGAATGAAGTTGGTCTTCCCCGAACCATTTGCGCCGATCAGAACATTGAGCCCACGATCGAGACGGAGCGCCTTCAACTCGCGGATGGACTTGTATCCGCTCAGCGTGATCTCCTCGAGCGGAGCGTTGGGTGTCTTGGGCATGGCAGGGCGACGGTGAGAAGATATCAGCTTGCGGATCGGAAATTTGGATGGGTTTTCGGTGGGCGCATGACGCGCAAGCCCGGTCGCAAGTCCAGGCAGAGGCAGCTCGCGGCGCCATCGGTGGGTCAGGAGGCGAGCGGGCGGCTGAGCTCGAGCGGGGTACCGTCGCGGTAGCGCAGCAGGTGGCCGCGCACGGCGGGCACGCGGGGGCCGGTGGTGATGATGCCGACGAGGTTCAGGGGGTCGGTGGTGGCGACCTCGATGTCCTCGGGCGCGTCTCGGGCAGGTTCGCGCTGGAGGGCGCGCAGGGCCAGCACGGCCTCCGGGAGGGCGAATTGCTCGCCCTGCAGGCCGTTGACGAAGCGACCGCCGCGGATCTCCCCGCGGGCCTCGAGGCGGCGGTAGATGTCGAGCAATACGCGCCAGGGCGGCGCGTCACCCTCGCGGCCGAGCAGGGCGCGGGCGACGATGCCGTAGCGGCGCAGGTACAGGCGGGCGCGGTCGACCGGGCTGCCGTCGGCGAAGGGGTCGGGCGCCGGGCTGCCGCCGAGCTCGCGGGCGATCAGCGACCAGCGGCCGCGCAGCAGTCGGCGTGGGCCCCGACGAGCATCGCCGGTCTCGCACAGGCCGCGCAGTCCGGCGAAGCCGTCGCTGGTGATCGCCCCGGCGCGGGCGAGCTCCCACAGCGCCTCCTCGAGCTCGTGGTTCGAGGTCGAGGCGGAGCGCAGGTCGGCAGCGAAGGCGGCGCCGCGCTCGAGCTGCCTGGCGATCTCGCGGGCCAACGTTGATAAGTGCGGCCATTCGCTCGCCGGGGTGGAGGATGGGGCGACGAGGAAGGCGGCGTGCTCGCGCAATAATAATGCGACCTTGCCGGCGCCGCGCGGCAGCTCGCCGGGCTCCAGGCCCTCGGCGGGCAATGGCGTGAGGCGGCCCCAGGCGACCTCGCCGGAGAGGCACAGCTCGTCGAGCCAGGCGGGGTCGTAGTCGGCGACGCGCCTCGGCAGGACCTCGCGCTCCCACGCCTGGGCGGGCAGCTCCAGGCCCTCGAGCTGCTCGACGACCCGCAGCAGGCCCTCGGGGCCGCGCAGCTGGGTGCCGGGCTGGACGTGCTGCCAGCGCAGCAGGAAGCGGACCAGCTCGGCGGGCGCGACCGGCCGGATGTCCTCGCGCAGGCGGCCGAGCGTGAGGCGATGGATGCGGTGCAGGATGCGCCGCTCGCACCACTCGATCGGACGGGCCGCGAGGTCGATGGGATCGACCAGATGTGATGATCCGTTGATCGTCGGTAATTCCCCGGGGTGGGGAGATCCGTTGATGTCTGGTGAATCGCCGGAGTGTGGCGAATCGGAGTATGGAGATTCGCTCGGCGTGAAGTGGCCTTGCATGACGATGCCGTCGAGCTCGAGGCGGGCGAGGGCGGCCTCGATCTGCAAGGGCGGTAGCAGCAGGGCGGTGGTGAGGGCCGCTACAGTGATGGGGCCGGCGCTGGGCATGAAGGCGCGGACGATGCGGTGGGCGGCGTCGTCGGGGTCGATGTCGAGGTCGAGCGCCGGCGGCAGCACCACGGGCGGATCCTGGCGCGCGCCGGGCCACAGCGCGCGGACCAGCGGCAGCTGCTCGGCGGCGACCCAGCGCGGCTCGTACCGCGCTGCATGGGCGCCCGGCGCGGTTTCGCGGTGGTCGAGCCAGACCGTGGTGGCGCGGCCGCGGGCGACCAGCGGCTTGATGAGTGCGGCCCAGGCCTCGCGCGGGGCGAGCAGCAGCGGGGC
>NZ_JACCSO010000037.1 GCF_013812955.1 Nannocystis sp.
CTCGCGCAGGGCGCGGGCCAGCGCGGGGCCGAGGGTGTGGGCGACGACGACGGCGGCGTCGGCTTCACGCAGGCGGCGGGCGAGCGCGGCCTCGGGCAGGGTCTCGCCGGGGATCTGCACGTACGCGGCCGCGGCCTCGGCGATGAGGACCGGCCGGGCAGGGTCGGGATCCAGCAGGGCCAGCAGCGCGCGGCCTGATAGGCCCGATAGGCCCGCTGGGCCGGATGGAGCGGATAGTCCGCCTGGTCCTTCGCGGGCGCTTTCGCGGGCCAGTACCATGGCCGCGGATCAGGCCAGGGCAGGCTTCCACAGGTCGCTGTGGAGCTGCTTGATGGCCTCGGGCCACGCACCGTCGAGCACCCAGTCGGCGAGCACCCAGCTCGGATGCTGCGTGGCGTCGGCGCCGGGGAAGTACATCAGGCGCGCGCCCGGGCCGCGGCTGCCGAGCACCGCGGGCAGGCCCGAGCTGGCGTTGCTGAACCACAGCAGGGTGCCGCTGTCGTGCTGCTCGAGGTACTCGGGCGGGGCCGGGCGAGCGCCGAGCGAGCTGAGCGAGGCCTTGGTCGAGGCGTCGAGGTCGTGGCCGGCGAAGTAGCGCAGGCCGCCGCGCCCGAACTGGGTGTCGATGCGCGAGATCCAGTTGGGCAGCTCGACGAGGCTGGCCTCGTTGTCGTATTCGGCGTCGATGATGGTCGGCAGCTCGTACCAGGGCAGGGTGCCGGCGATGATCGAGGTCAGGGCGGCGAGGTTGTCCCACTCTATCGCGGGGTCTTGGAGCCAGGTGGTCTCGAGCGGGCCGCCGGCGAGGTCCTCGGCGGCGGCGAGGCCCTCCTCGGTGTGCGGCGTGAAGATGACGAGCGGCCGCAGGCGGTCCTGCAGCGGCTTCATGCCGGCGGGGCCGCAGAAGGTCAGCAAGTCGGCGCCGTAGCGGCTGACCGAGCCGATGACGAACTGGTCGGCGCGCCCGGCGTCGCCGGGGCAGACGGCCGTGACTGTGGCGCCGCGATCGCTCGCGATGTCACGGGCCAGACATAGCGCGGCGGCGCTGGCGGGGTGGATCCCCTGGGGGGTCCGCTGGGCGTAGACCAGGATGTGGGCCATTACTCGAGTCCGTGCTTGCGTTTGATGAGCCCGAGCTGTTTTTGATACTCGATCTCGAAGGTGCTGGTGTTCTCGCTGAGATGCTTGAGGTGACGGCGGACCTCGCGGTCGATGTCGTCGTCGGCCTGCATGTGCCGGCGCAGGATCTCCTTGAGCTTCTTGCGGATCACGGCGTCCTCGGCGAAGACCTCGCTGACGAAGCTCGAGCGCATGAACAGCTCGAGCAGCTGGACGCAGATCCAGTTGACCGACTCGTCGCCGATGCCGAAGTCCTGCTCCTCCGCGATGGTGCGCTTGAGCTTGAACAGGTCGGAGTAGGCGAGGCCGCGGCGCTCGAGCTCGTCCTTGGCGCGGTTGGTCACCTCGCGATCCTTGCGGAGGTACTCCTTGAGGATCGACTCCACGTCGCGTTTGAACTCGTCACGGTCGCTGACTTCCAGGTCCCCGGAGTCCACGAGTGTCTTGTTCACGGCTTCCACGATGGTGGTGATCTTCGCTGGATAAAGGCGCATGGGGAGTCGCCGCAGGATAAGCGCAGCTTTTCCGAGCGTCCAGCTTGCGCTACCTAGTTGCGGCATGAGCATGCCCTCCTCCCAGCCCCGCCTCATCGTCGTCGCCGGCCTCGTATGGCTCGGCCCGGAGCGCCTGCTCGTCCAGCGTCGTGGCGCAGACGCGGCCCACGGCGCCGGACGCCTCGAGCTGCCGGGCGGGAAGGTCGAGCCTGGTGAGGCGCCGCGGGCGGCCCTCACCCGCGAACTCACAGAGGAGTGGGGCCCCCAGGCCCGTCTCCTGCCGATCTCGAGTGTGGCCGAGGTCCTGCACCACCTGTATCCGCCGCCGGGCCCGGAGGTCCTGCTTGTGGTCTATCACGTCGACGCCTCGGCGTGGTCCCGGGACGAGGCCGGCGGCGAACGCTGGCCCGCGCTCGTACAGGTCACCGCGGGCGCCAGCGTGCACGCCTTCGACCGCGGCAGACTTCCCCTGGACGAGTTTCTCGCGGCCGACCGGGGTTTCCTCGCCGAGCTGCAGGCCGGCCGGGTGCTGTGTCCCTGGCCGTGAGCTCGGGCCCAGATCGGGGGCCGGACGGGCGAGGACGCGCGCGGATGCAAACCGCCGTTACGTCAGGCCGGGGGCGGCTCGTAGTTGCAGACGAGGGCGATGAAGCCGAGCGCGAGCACGAGGTAGACGGCGAGGTAGATCCGGCCGAAGCGCTGCCGGTCGCCGCGCAGCTTGCCGGCGGTGCGCCGGACCAGCTCGGGGGCGTCGATGGTGGCGACCAGGACGTCGCGCTCGGGCCCCGCCGGCACGCCGAGGTCGTGCAGCAGGGGCGGGAGGATCTCGCCGCGCAGCGGGTCCAGGGCGGCGATGCTGGCGGCGCGCAGCGGACGCTCCGGTCCGTGGAGATTGCGGACCAGCAGCGGCGGGTCGAAGTAGTTGAAGACCACCAGGCTCGACAGGCCGGTGACCACCGCGAACAGGTTGATGGAGATGTAGAAGGGCGCGTCGCGGCCCTCGAGGATCAGGAGCTCGAGGTACCAGGCGGCGAAGCCGAGCGAGGCGCAGCGACACGCGAGGATCCAGGCCCGACGGCGGCGCAGCTCGGCGCGCTGGGCGGTGATCAAGCGCGTGACCTCGGCGGCGGAGGGCCCACCGCTCATGTCCAGACAGAGCTCCGGGAAGCTGGCGCGAGAGACATGCGGGGCGTGTGACAGTCATAACACCTCGCGCGAGCTCGGCGTCCGGTGAGCGCGATGGGCCGACGCCGATGTCGAGATCGGTGCGACGGTGCGGGTGGGATCCATCCGGGGCGGTCGCAAACCCTGCGTACAGCCCTCGGATGCGCAGCGCGATCCGGCGCCAATTCGGCGAATTCGGGCCCCGGAAGGCCCGCGACGCCTACGCAGACCTCGCAGAGTCAGGTTGACGCCGCGCCCGCGGGCATGCTCCGATCGCCATCATGTACCGAATGAATTACTGGGGCGCACTGGCATTGATCGGATCGCTCGCGGGCTGCACCGCGGACAAGGGCGAGACGGACACAGAGGGCACGGCCAACCCCGACACGAGCACGACGGGCACCACGGCGGGCACGGACGCGACCGACCCGACGGCGACGACGACGGTGGTGCCGACGACCGGAGCGCCGACGACCGGAGCGCCGACGACGGGCGAGGATCCGACGACCGGCGGCGTCGACGTCGAGTGCATGGCGCGGCTGCAGGACTGCCCCGAGGGCCTCAAGTGCACGGCCTACGCCAAGAAGGCGGACGACACCTGGGACGCCAACAAGTGCGTGCCGGTGACCGGCGACGGCGTGTATGGCGACCCCTGCACGGTGGAGGGCGGCCTCGCCAGCGGCATCGATGATTGCGCCAAGGGCTACATCTGCCAGAGCCCCGACGAAGAGGGCAAAAACGGCGTCTGCCTCGAGTTCTGCCAGCCCGACGACTCCTGCCCGAACACCATCGGCGAGACCTTCTGTATCCCGGCCAACGACGGTTTCCTTCCGATCTGTTCCCGTGTCTGTGATCCGCTGGTGCAGGACTGCCCGGGCACCCAGGGCTGTTACGGCGACCCGTCGGGTCCGCCCTTCTTCTGCTATGGACCCGATCCCAAGGATGGCGGCCAGGACGGCACGAAGTGCGAGTTCACCAACGCCTGCCTCGCCGGCCTGTACTGTGCGGCATCGGCGACGGTCGAGGGCTGCCCGGCCGATTCGCTGGGCTGCTGCACCCCGTTCTGTCCGCTCGACGGCGATGTGTGCACCGGCGGCGAGCAGTGCGTGGTGTTTTACACATACCCCCCTCCGGGCACCGAGAACATCGGCGTCTGCGTGATTCCGGCTTAACGCCCGGACGGGCGCGGGCAGCCGTCGCTGGCCCGCGCCGGCCGCATCGTCGAGGTGGCCATCGAGGTCGTGAACAGGACATGAACGGTCGGATCGCACTGCTGCTCGGATCACTCGCGGGCTGCAACCCGGAATTGGCCGTGACCGCCACCGATGTGGGCAGCACGGCCGTCGTCGGTAGCGACTCGGTCTCGTCGACGATCACGCCGACCTCGACCGGGGCGGCGACCACCTCGACCACGTCCGGGATGTCGTCCACGACCGGGGCGCCAGCGGAGACCGGAGGCATCGACGAGCAGTGCGAACCGCGGGCGCAAAACTGCCGCGAGGGCCTCAAGTGCACGGCGTACAGCGAGAACGAGTTCGGATACTGGGACGCCAACAAGTGCGTGCCAGTGACCGGCGACGGCGTGTACGGCGAGCCCTGCGAAGTGCAGGGCGGCCCCTTGACCGGCTTCGACGACTGCGCGAAGGGCTTCCTCTGCGTCGACTCCGACGACGACGGCAAGGACGGCGTCTGTCTCGAGTTCTGCCGGCAAGATAACAGCTGTCCGTTCACAAACGGCGGAGCATCCCTGTGCCCGGTGAGCGGCGACGGTACGCTCCCGCTCTGCCTCGGCCTCTGCGACCCGCTGCTGCAGGACTGCCCGGGCACCCAGGGCTGCTACGGCGACCCGTCGGGTCCGCCCTTCTTCTGCTATGGACCCGATCCCAAGGATGGCGGCATGGACGGCTCGAAGTGCGAGTTCACCAACGCCTGCCTCGGCGGCCTGCACTGCATGGAGTCATCGAGGCTCGAGGGCTGTCCGCCCGACTCGCTGGGCTGCTGCACCCCGTTCTGTGCGCTGGACGGCGACGAGTGCACCGGCGCCGAGGTGTGCGTGGCGTTCTTCACCGAGCCCTGGCCGGGCCTCGAGAACGTCGGCCTCTGCGCGCTGCCGGGCTGATCCTCAGCGCGGCAGCTCGCGTCCGCCGGCGCCGACCGCTTCATACAGCCGGGTCAGCAGGACCTTGAGCTTCGGGTCGCGGGCCAGCTGCTCGATCGGCGTCGGGATCCGGTAGGTCCAGTTGTGCGAGCCGACCGAGCCCGGGATGTTGATGCGCTCGCTGCGACCGAGGATGTCTTGCAGCAGCAACAACACCAGCTCGCTGCGCGCGCCGCAGATCAGGTGCAGCAGCGCGGCGTGGACCTCCGGGGTGAAGCTCTTGCCTGGCGCAGGGGACAGGTCCCGGAGGACAGGTAGCTTGCAGGCGGCGGCGCGCTCGGCCGGCGACAGCGAGCGCCACCACGCGGCCACCGGCGCGGTGTCGTGGGTGCCGAAGCAGGCGACGCTGCGCTCCGGGTAGGTGGCGGGATCGCGGAATGTGTCGCCGTCCTTCTCCCAGATCAGGACCTTGTAGCCGGGCACGTCCAGCTCCGCGAGCGCGGGGCGCACGTAGTCGGGCACCGAGCCGAGGTCCTCGGCGATCAGCTGGGCGCCGGTCTCGGCCGCGCCCTCGATCATCGCCCGGATGACGCGCTTGCCGTGCGCGAGCTGGGCGGCCTCGTCCGGCGGGTCGAAGCGCGCGGGCACCAGCTTGCCCTTGCCGTCGCGGCGCGCGTCCTGGGGGCGCATGCCGGTGCGAAAGAATCCGACCAGGTGGTCGATGCGGAACCGGTCGTAGAGCTCGCCGCTGTAGCGGGCGCGGCGGCGCAGCCAGGCGTAGTCGTTGCGGGTCATCGCCGCCCAGTCGTAGGGCGGCAGGCCCCAGTCCTGGCCGTCCTTGTCGAACTGATCGGCGGGGCAGCCGACCGACATGTCGAGGCGAAACTCGGCGCGCTCGGCCCACACGTCGGCGCTGTCGCGGTCGACCATGAAGGGCAGGTCGCCCATGATCTCGACGCCGCGCTCGCGCAGGGCCCCGCGGGCCCGGGCCCACTGCGTATGGGCCAACCACTGCACGTACTTGAAGTAGAGGACCTCGTCGCCGAGGCGGGCCCCCGCCGAGGCGAGCGCCCCGGCCTCGCGGTCGCGCAACGGGGCCGGCCACTCCCACCACGGCTTGCCGCCGCACTCGTCCTTGATCGCCCGGTAGAGCGCGTAGTCGGCGAGCCAGGCGCGGTGCTCGTGGGTGAACGCGTGGAAGTCGCGGGCCCGCTGACCCGGCTCGCGGGCGCTGAGATCGTGGCGATGGAAGTTCTTGAGCCCGGCGATCAGGGCCCGGCGCTTGAGCGCGCGCACCACGTCGTAGTCGACGCCCGCCGCCTTGCGCAGCGCGGCCAGCCGGGCCGCTCCGTCGTCGCCGAGCACCTCGAGGTTGCTGAGCTGCTGCAGATCGGCGACCGCGGTGAGGCTGATGTACATCGGATCGATGCCGAAGGCGGACAGCGCGCCGTAGGGCGAGCTGTTGCCGCCGGCGATCTCGTTGATCGGGAGGATCTGGATCAGGGCGACGCCGGCCGGCGCCAGCAGCCCGGCGAACGCGGGGAGATCGCCGATCTCACCGATGCCCCACGAGCTGGCGGTGCGCAGCGAGAACAGCGGCACGGTGCAGCCGACGATGCGACGTGCGGGGGCGGAGCGCTGCGGGGCGGGCATGGGCCACGCCTAGCAGGTGAGCGCCCGCCTGAAAAGCGGTCGAGGCCGCTGCCGCTGCGCTGCTGATTGCACGCCGCGGGGCTCGCGCTGGTTCACGTTGGTTCTCCGTGCGGGATCTTCGGTGTCGGGGGCGGCGTGTCATACAGTGTTCTGCACGATGCTCGCGCCCCCGCCGATCGTCCTCCCGGGCCAAGCGTTCCCGCTGGGGGCCCACTGTGACGCCACCGGCCTCAACGTCGCGGTGTACTCGTCGTCGGCGACGCGCATCGAGCTGTGCCTGTTCGACCGCGTCGACGGGCCGCCGACCGCGACGCTGAGCTTGCCGGGGCGCAGCGGCCACGTGCACCACGGTCACGTCGTCGGCGTCGGCGTCGGGCAGATCTACGGGCTGCGCGTTCACGGGTCCTACGAGCCGCGCGCCGGCCTGCGCCACAATCCGCACAAGCTGATGGTCGACCCGTATACGCGGGCGATCGCCTGGCCGGCGCAGGGCCGCGAGCTGCACCACGACTACCGCGCCGTCGATGCCGCGGGCGAGCCGACGATCGACACCCGCGACAACGCGAGGACCGCCCCGAAGTCGATGGTCGTCGGCGACGACTTCGAGTGGGGCGACGACCGCCTGCCGGCCGTGCCCTGGCAGGACACGCTGATCTACGAGCTGCACGTCAAGGGCATGACGCGGCTGCATCCAGGGGTGCCGTCGGCGCTGCGCGGGACCTACGCGGGCCTGGCGACGCCGCCGGTGATCGAGCACCTGCAGAGCCTCGGGGTCACGACCGTCGAGCTGTTGCCGGTGCACGAGATCTACGACGAGCCGCACCTGCGCCTGCGCAAGCTCACCAACTACTGGGGCTACAGCACGCTCGGCTTCTTCGCGCCGACCGCCCGCTACGCCGCCGATCAGCGCCCGGGCGCGGCGGTGCGCGAGTTCAAGGCGATGGTCCGCGGCCTGCACGCGGCCGGCATCGAGGTGATCCTCGACGTGGTCTACAACCACAGCTGCGAGGGCGGACCGCTGGGCCCGACGCTGTCGCTGCGCGGGCTCGACAACCGCACCTACTACGCGCTGCGCCACGACGACCTGCGCGAGTACGTCGACGTCACCGGCTGCGGCAACACCCTGCACACGCGCCACCCGCAGACCCTGCAGCTGGTGCTCGACAGCCTGCGCTACTGGGCGGTGCACATGCACGTCGACGGCTTTCGCTTCGACCTGGCGTCGGCGCTCGCGCGTCACGGCCCCGACTTCGACCGCTGGAGCGCGTTCCTCGGGGCGGTCCATCAGGACCCGGTGCTGTCGCGCCTCAAGCTGATCGCCGAGCCCTGGGACGTCGGCCCCGGCGGTTACCAGATCGGCGGCTTCCCGCACCCCTGGGCCGAGTGGAACGGCAAGTACCGCGACACGCTGCGCAAGTTCTGGCGCGGTGAACCGGGCCAGCTCGGCGAGCTCGGCTTTCGTCTGACCGGATCGGCGGACCTGTATCAGCGGGCCAATCGCGGCCCGCAGGCGAGCATCAACTTCGTGACCTGCCACGACGGCTTCACGCTGCGCGACCTGGTCTCGCACGCGCGCAAGCACAACCTCGCCAACGGCGAGCAGAACCGCGACGGCAGCGACCACGAGAGCAGCGCCAATTGGGGCTTCGAGGGCCCGAGCGACGACCCGGCGATCGAGGAGCTGCGCGCCCGCATGGTCCGCAACTTCGTCGCCAGCCTGACGGTCTCGCTCGGTGTGCCGATGCTGTGCGCCGGCGACGAGATCGGCCGCTCACAGGGCGGCAACAACAACGCCTATTGTCAGGACAACGAGGTCTCGTGGATCGCGTGGGAGCAGGCGGACGCGTCGACGCTGGGGTTTTTTCGCCACGTGCTGCGCCTGCGCAAGGCGGCGGTGCTGCGCCGGCGCACCTTCTTCACCGGCGCGAGGCCCCCGGGCAGCCGCCTGCACGACCTGAGGTGGTTGCACCCCGACGGCCGCGAGCTGTCCCCGCACGACTGGGCCGACCCGCAGACCCAGGCCTTCGGCATGCTGCTCGGCGGCGACGCGATCACCGACCTCGACGCCCAGGGCCACGTGATCGTCGGCGAGAGTTTTTTGACGCTGATCAACGCGTCGGCCCGTCCGGTCCGCTTCCAGCTGCCGGCCGTGGCCCGCGCCTGGGCCCGCATCATCGACACCCGCGCCGCCGACACCCAGGCCGTGCCGCTGCCGCCGGAGCAGCGCTGCTACGATCTGGTGCCGCGCTCGCTGGCGGTGCTGTGGCTGACCGCGGCGCAGGCGACCTGAGCCCGGCCGCTGGATCTGCGCAGGATCTCGCGGAAAAACCCGTAGCAGGGCCGCCGCCGCTGCGGATCCGCGCGGCCGGTGTGACCGCGCTCCGGTGAAAGTTCGCGGGCGAGGGTTTTCTTTGCGGCGTGCTCCCGGTAAAAAACGCGCGCAGAGCGAGGTGTGACATGAGCAAGCGTCCGCGGCAGTCATCCAGTACCCCCAGCAAGCCCGCGAAGGCGCCCGCCAGCAAGCAGGAGCCGGCGAGCAAGACCGCCGCGAAGGCGAGCCCGGCAGCGAAGCCGACCGACGGACGCGGGGCGAAGCCCGCGAGCACACCCGCCGCCGCGGAGAAACCGGCGAGCAAGACCGCCGCGAAGGCGAGTCCGGCAGCGAAGCCCGCGAGCGCAGCGGCAGCGAAGCCGGCGAGCAAGACCGTCGCAAAGTCGTCGGGCGCCGCGAGCAAGGCCGACGAGACCGCCTCGAAGCCGGAGACCGCGACGCCGCGGACCGGCGTGAGCGCGCGTGCCATCCAGAAGGAGCAGCGCGAGCGCGAGCGCCCCACGACCGAGCCGAGTCCCCCGGTGGGCCGCGTGCGCAAGGCGGTCGAGACGGTGCTCGCCTACGCCGAGAAGCTCGGCGAGGAGGTGCTCGAGCGCATCTCCGGCGACGCCGAGCCGGTGCCCGCCAGCGCTTACCTGAGCCCGCGCAGCGACGACCCGGCGAGCGAGCCCGTGCCCGCGAGCGCGTACCTGAGCCCGCGCAGCGAGTCCGCCGGCGAGCCGGTGCCCGCGACCGAGTACCTGAACCGCGAGCCCGCCGGCGAGTCGGTGCCCGCGAGCGCGTGGCAAACCGAGCCTGTCCCCGAGGACAGCCTCGAAGGCGCGTGGAGCAACGTCGCCACGACCGACGAGACTGACGAGGCCGACCTGGTCGCGGCTCCGCCGGCGATGGCGATCGACGTCGACGTCCCGCCGGCTCCGGCCGCGCTCGCCGACGATGCCGAGGCCGACGCGCTCGCCGGTGACGTCGCGCCGATCCCCGCCGCCTACCTGGCCACGCCGCCGCGCACCCCGAGCCCCGTCGTCTACCTCGCCGATCTGCCGACCGCTGATCAGGCCGACCCCCACCGCGAGCCCCTGGCCCGTCCCGACCCGCGACTCAGCGACTACGACCGCCACCTGTTCGCCGAGGGCAAGCACCTGGGCCTGTTCGACAAGCTCGGGGCGCAGCTGCTCGCGGAGGGCGGCGTGCACTTCGCGGTGTGGGCCCCGAACGCGGAGTCGGTGCGGGTCATGGGCGAGTTCAACGGCTGGGACCCGGACCGTGACCTGCTGCAGCGCGACGCCGGCGGGGTGTGGAGCGGGGTCGTGACCGGGGCCAGGGCCGGCATGCTCTACAAGTACCGCGTGGTCGGGCTGCGCGGCGAGGTGCTCGACAAGGCCGATCCCTGCGCGCAGGCCACCGAGCTGCCGCCCGAGACGGCCTCGCGGATCGCCGATGTCACCCACCGCTGGAACGACGGCGCGTGGCTGGCCGGCCGCGCGCAGCGACAGGCGATGAGCGCCCCGATGTCGGTCTACGAGCTGCACCTCGGCTCGTGGATGCGCGGACCGGAGCAAGAGTTTCTCTCGTACCGCGAGGTCGCGCCGCACTTGATCGCCCACGTGCAGGCGCTGGGCTTCACGCACGTCGAGTTCATGCCGCTGACGGAGCACCCGTTCCACGGCTCGTGGGGCTATCAGTCGACCGGCTACTACGCGCCCACCGCTCGCTTCGGCGCGCCCGAGGATCTGATGGCGCTGATCGATCGGCTCCACCAGGCGGGCATCGGCGTGATCCTCGACTGGGTGCCGGCGCACTTCCCCGCCGACGCGCACGGCCTGGCCCACTTCGACGGCACCCGCCTCTACGAGCATCACGACTGGCGCCGCGGCCTGCACCCCGACTGGAACACGCTGATCTTCAACCTCTCGCGCCCCGAGGTGCAGTCGTTCTTGCTCAGCTCGGTGATGCTGTGGATCGAGCGCTTCCACATCGACGGGATCCGCGTCGACGCGGTCGCCTCGATGCTCTACCTCGACTACTCGCGCAAGGAGGGCGATTGGGCGCCCAACGAGCACGGCGGGCGCGAGAACCTCGAGTCGGTGGCCTTCCTGCGCGAGCTCAACCGCGTGATCCACGAGCGCCACCCGGGCGTGCTGACGATCGCCGAGGACTCGACCGCCTGGCCGCTGGTCACCGCGCCGAGCGCCACCGGCGGCCTCGGCTTCGACCTCAAGTGGGACATGGGCTGGATGCACGACACGCTGCGCTACCTCGGCCGCGACCCGATCGATCGCCAGCACCACCACAACGAGCTGACCTTTCGCATGATGTACGCCTACAAGGAGCGCTTCATGCTGCCGCTGTCGCACGACGAGGTCGTGCACGGGAAGGGCTCGCTGGTCCGCAAGATGCACGGCGACAGCGTCGCCAAGTTCGCCGGGCTGCGCCTGTTGTTCGGCTACATGTTCACCTCGCCGGGCCACAAGCTGCTGTTCATGGGCGACGAGTTCGCCCAGGTCCGCGAGTGGAACCATGATCAGGCGCTCGACTGGGCCCTGCGCGAGCAGCCGCGGCACGCCGGCCTCGAGCGCTGGGTGCAGCGCATCGCCCATCTTTATCGCGACGAGCCCGGGCTGCACGAGCTCGACCACGATCCGGCCGGCTTCGAGTGGTTGATCGTCGACGATCGCCAGCGCAGCTTGATCGTGAATCTGCGGCTGCCCGCGAGCGGACCGGCGATCCTCGTCGCGCTGAACTTCACGCCCGTCACCTGGACCGATCAGCGCATCGGCCTGCCCGGCGCCAGCCGCTGGACCCTGCTCACCCGCAGCGACGCGCCCGAGTTCACCGACCAGCCGGAGACGCCGGCGATCCCGCTGCCGCAGACCTTCGAGGCCGCCCACGATCCCACCCAGGATCGCGCCTATGCGCTGACCCTGACGGTGCCGCCGCTGGCAGCCGTGCTGTTGAAGGGCCCGGATGCCGCCGAGATGCGCGCCGCAGCCAATCGCGCCCGGTCCGAGAAGCTGGCCCGGGAGGCCGCCCAGGTGGCCGTGGCAGCCGCGGCAGCCGCGGCGGCGAGGGCGGCCGCCGAGGCCGAGGCGACCGTGCTGATGCCTCCCGAGACGGACGTGGAGCCCAAAGGGGCGACGGGGCAGGGGGCCGCCACCGGGGCGCAGCACACCGCGGCGCAGCACACCGGGGCGCAGCACACCGCGGCGATCGTCGCCGACGGCAAGCCCGACCTGCCCGGCAGCGTCGGCGAACGCTGAGGCGGGCGGGCGAGCGCGCGGCAAGCGAGCGACAAGCGGCCTGGGCGGTATCGCTCCGACGCGGATGTCGCTATCTTGCGCGCGTGCGACCTCGCCTGTTTCCGCTCCTCGCGTCCCTGACCCTCACCGTGTGCTCGTCCGGGACCGGAGGCAGGGACGATGACAGCGCCACCTCCGGGACCGCCGGCACAACAGCTGACTCATGGGACAGCTCGAGCGGCGGTCTCACAGCGACCGATACGCCGACCACCGGTGCGCCGACCACCGGCGAACCGACCACCGCCACGAGCACCGGCGAGCCCGGCAGCAGCAGCGGCGATGACAGCACCGGCGAGCCGCCGCTGCCCGACGACGAGGCGCTGCTGCGCCAGGCGATCGCCGGCGAGGTCGATGCGCAGGAGGCGATGGCGACGATCGCCGGACGCGGCGGCTTGCCGGTGGCGACCGCGGGCGGCGGGTTCCTGTTCGCCTGTCTGTGCGGACCGGGGAGCTGGAACCTCGTCGGTGACCACAACCTCGTCCCCAACAGCGACACCTGGGCCGACGCGCCGATGGCCATGAGCGGACCGCTGTGGTGGGCCGAGGCCGAGGTCCCCGCGCCCGACGGCAGCCTCTACAAGTTCCACGAGGCCGGCGAAGACCTGTACGTCGCGGACCCGCTCGGTCGCCGCTACGGCTTCGACGACTTCGGCCGCCACTCGATCGTGCGGGCCAGCGCGCCGCACCTCGAGCGCTGGTTCGGGCTCGCCGGCGACGGCCTCTCGCCGCGCGACCTGCAGGTGTTCGTGCCCGCGGGCGGCGTGTTCACCCACGCCCTCTACGCGCACGACGGCCAGAACTTGTTCGACCCCTCGGCGCCCTTCGGCTACTGGGAGCTGGAGAAGACCTTGCCGCCGAACATGCTGCTGGTCGGCATCGACAACACGCCCGCGCGCCTCGACGAGTACACGCACGTGCCCGACGTCATCGACGTCGATCCGCTCGGCGGGCAGGGCGAGGCCTACGCCGACTTCATCGACGGCGTGGTGCGCCCGCGCATGGAGGCCGCCTATGGCCCGGCCGAGGTGGTCGGCACCATGGGCTCCTCGCTCGGCGGCCTGATCGCGCTCGTGATCGCCGACCGCTTCCCGGACCGCTACGACATGGCGATCAGCATGTCGGGCACGGTCGGCTGGGGCTCGATCGGCCTGCACAACGAGACGATCATCGAGCGCTACGAGGCCGCCGGGAAGCGCGACTTCGCGATCTACGTCGACTCCGGCGGCGAGGGCACCTGCGGCGACGACGACAACGACGGCATCGACGACGACGACCCGCAGGCCAGCGACAACTTCTGCGAGAACGCCCAGCTCCAGGCGCTGCTCGGCGACCTCGGCTGGGTCGAGGGCGAGGACCTGTGGTACGTGCACGTGCCCGGCGCGCCGCACAACGAGTCCGCCTGGGCCGCCCGCGTCGACGTGCCGCTCGCCGAATTCGCGGCGCTGTGAGCTCGGTCAGCCGGCGCTCAGCCGGCCGCCATCGGCAAGCGACGGCGCCCCTGCGGCGCGGCCTCACGGATCAGATCCACGGCCGCGCTGACCCACGCCGGGTGCGCGTTGAGGCTGGGGATCAGGCGCAGCGCCTCGCCGCCGGCGGCCTTGAAGTCGGCCTCGGCGCGCATGCCGATCTCCTCGAGGGTCTCCAGACAGTCGGCGACGAAGGCCGGACAGAACACGGCCACCCGCTTGACCCCGCGCCGCGCCAGCTCCGGCAGGACGATGTCGGTGTACGGACGGATCCACACCGCGCGCCCGAGTCGCGACTGAAAGCTGACCGTGGTCGCCTCCGTGGCCAGGCCCAGGCGCGCGGTGATCGCCCGCGCCGTCGCGTAACACTGGGCCCGGTAGCAGTGGCGGTTGGCGGCGACGATCGCGTCGCAACAGTTTTCGCTACGCAGGCAGTGCGCGCCCGAGACGTCGCTCTTGTGCATGTGCCGCTCGGGCAGGCCGTGGAAGCTGTAGAGCACGTGGTCGGGCTGGAGCTCGGCCAGCACCGGCGCGCCGACCTCGGCGAAGGCGTCGATGAAGCCCGGGTCGACGTAAAACGGCGGGACCACCGAAATGTAGGGCGTGTTCCACAGCTCCGCGGCCTCGCGGTACACGGCCTCGAGGGTCGAGCCGGTCGAGCTCGCGGCGTAGTGCGGATACAGCGGGAACACGACGATGCGCTCGCAGCCGCGCTCGCGCAGGGCCGTCAGGCCGGCGCGGATCGAGGGGTTGCCGTAGCGCATCGCCAGCTCGACCTCGAGGTCGGGCAGGGCGGCGCGCACGCGCTCACACAGGTCGCGGCTGTGGGTCAGCAAGGGCGAGCCCTCCGCGGTCCAGATCTTCTGATAGGCCTCCGCCGAGCGGGCCGGGCGCCGCGGCAAGATGATCAGGTTGAGCAGCAGCCAGCGGCCGATCGGCGAGATGTCGAGCACCCGCGGGTCGGACAGGAACTCGCGCAGGTAGCGACGCACCTCCGGCGCGTACGGGGCGTCGGGGGTGCCGAGGTTGACGAGGAGGACGCCGATCGACGGGCTGGGCATTCGCGGGCCCATGGTGACCCGGGCTGGTTGCCCCTGCAACCTTCGCGCGGCTCTCTTCGCTTGTCTCGGGGCTTGACCACCGGCGCGCCGGGCTGCGAGCGTGGGCGATCAATGGCGAAACCCCTCGCGCTCGCCCCCGGTGAGGTCCATGTCTGGCTGACGAGCCCGGAGCCGCTGCAAGATCCCGCGCAGCTGGCCGGTTACGCGGCGTGGATGAACCCCGAGGAGGCGGCGCGCCAGGCCCGGTTCCTGTTCGAGCGCCACCGCCATCAATTTCTGGTCGCGCGGGCCCTCGTGCGTTCGACCCTGTCGCGCTATGCGGCGATCGACCCGGCCGACTGGCGCTTCGTCAACAATCAATGGGGCCGCCCCGACATCGACCCGGCGCACGGCCTCGGCGACCTGCGCTTCAACCTCTCGCACACCGACGGCCTGATCGCGGTGGCGCTCGCCCGCGGCGAGCTCGGCGTCGACGTCGAGGACACCTGGCGCCGCTCCCACACCGATCAGATCGCCGAGCACTTCTTCGCCCCCGCCGAGGTCGCCGCGCTGCGAGCCCTGGCACCCGAGCAGCAGCACGGCCGCTTCTTCACGCTGTGGACGCTCAAGGAGGCCTACATCAAGGCCCGCGGCATGGGTCTGGCGATCTCGCTGCACCGCTTCGCCTACGGCCTCGATCCGGGTCCCGGGGTCCGCCTGAGCGTCGACCCCGAGATCGGCGACACAGCCACCGGCTGGCAGTTCCACGTCGCCGCGCCGAACGAGCGCCACCGCCTCGCGCTCGCGGTGCGCTTCCCCGGCGACGAGCCGGCCGCGTTCACCGTGCGCACCGTGGTGCCGGGCTGAAGGATTCGCCGCCCGCCTCAGCTCTGGGAGCGCGGCGCGTAGCGGTCGGTCTCGTCGGCCCAGCTGTTGTGGCCGCAGACGAGCGAGGTCAGCACCTCGACGTAGCGGTGCAGCTGGAGGTCGAGCTCGAGCGTGAAGCTCGGCAGCGAGGCGGCGATCTCGGCGAACTCGCGGGTCTCGGCGTCGTGCAGCTCGACCGCGCGGCGCATCGCGTCCTCGAAACCGAGGTTCTCCTCGTGCATCAACACCAGCACCATGTTGTTGACCTCGCCCTTCGCCATCTCCTTCTCGACCGTGTAGATGTCGTTGGCGAGGCCGACGATGTACGAGGCCTTGCTCTCGAGGTCGCGCACGGTCGCGTGCTCGCGCACCGACGTGGGCAGGTTGATGCCGTCGGTCAGCTCGCCGAGGCGAAAGCCGAAGTAGAGGCCGACGCTGACCTCGCGCATCTTCTTGTACTTGACCAGCTCGGGCACGGCCGCGAGCACGCGATACTTGGCCTCGTCGACGAAGGCGCGAAACAGGCGCTCCAGCTGCTCGCCGAAGCGCTCGATCCAGGTCGGGACGTCGACCTCGAGCATGCGCTCGCGCAGGTCGCGAAACGCCTGGGCGAAGGGGTCGACGATCAGCGGCGCGGCGCCGTCACGAAACACGCCGAGCAGGCCGCGCAGATACACGTGCGAGAGCGCCGGACCGCGGATGTTCTCGATGTGATTGTCGATCAGGCAAAACAGGGTGGTCCAGTCGGCGGCGATCTGCAGGGCGGGCAAGCGGTCGGCGACCGGGAAGGCGCGACCGACGAGCCAGCCGACCCGCGACCGGTGCAGCGCCTGGACGTGCTGGTCGTCGCGGGCGAGCCCCATCGCGCGGGCCCAGGCCACGGATTGCATGTGCACATCGGCCGCGGCCGGATGCACCGCCGGGTCGAAGGGACAGTACAGGTCGGGGATCTTGACCCGGCGGCGCGATGCCGGCGATGCCGACGACGGCAAGGATCCGGACGCGCCGTAGGTCGCGCCGGCCTCCGTATACGCGTCGTGTACGGCCGGGTCATCGGCGCCGGTCACGAGAGGGCTCTGTGAGGGTGGGTCCCGCGAATCTTGCAGCGTCAATCGCGGCTCCGATCTTGAGGCAGAAGCGTACGCAACGGCTCGAACGGTCGACTTGGCCATGATATCGCTCCTGGAACACGAGGCACGCGGGCAGCACCGACTATGCCCCGATTATCGGCCAGCGCCTACGTCGGCATGATGACCTGTGCGGGGCCCGCTGGTGGACCGCAGAGGTATGAGTGTCGCCAGCGCGCCCTCGAGATCACCGCCGAGCTTTGTTTATGCGCACACGCGCCAGGTCGACATGTGGGCGAGTGGGCGCCAGGGGGCGGGGCATGTATGTCCATCCTGTTCCTCCATCGCGCGAACGCAGATGTCCCCTCATCGCGCCCGAGTTCTCTCAGCCGCTCGCCTGCTCGCTCCTCGCTCGCCCGCTCATCCGCTCGCCCGCTCGCTCGCCCGCTCATCCGCTCATCCGCTCATCCGCTCGCCCGCTCGCCTGCTTGCTTCTTCGCTCGCGGCACCCTGCGCGCCACATCCAGTCGGCCGGCTCTTCGGCGCGCGAGCCGGTGGGCGGTCGCTGGCCCGACTGTGTTAGCGTCGCCTGCATATGACACTTCGCATGTGGCAAGGCAGGGTGGGGTTCGGGCTTTCGCTGGGCGCGCTGGGGGCGGCGCTGGCTGGCTGCGGCGAGGATGGCGGCCGCGCCAGCGCCAGCGAGTCGCAGGGGGTCAGCGCCAGCGAGGGGTCCAGTCAGGGCACCGACAACCCGACGGGGCCGCCGACGGGCAGCGCGAGCGACAGCGACGCGGGATCGGCCTCCAACTCGGCGACGCAGACGACGCCGGGCACCGCCTCCGATTCGAGCACGGCCGCGATCACCGGCGACACGAGCACCGGCACGACCGCGGCCAACAACTCGAGCTCCGGGCCGGGCACCGACAGCACCGCCGCCGGCACCGACGGCGAGACGACCATGGGGCTGCCGGCCTGCGACGGCGACGACCAGGGCGGCTTCGACTTCAGCTACCTGTGGGTCGCCAACACCGACCAGGGCAGCATCTCGAAGGTCAACACCGAGACCAAGATCGAGGAGGCGCGCTACTTCTCGGACCTGACCCAGAACGGCAACTCCAGCCCCTCCCGGACCTCGGTCAACATCACCGGCCGCTTCGTCGTGGTCTCGAACCGCAACACCGGCTGGGTCACCAAGGTCGCCGCCAACAACGACGACTGCGTCGACAAGAACGCCAACGGCGTGATCGACACCTCGCTCGACAAGGACTCGATCCTGCCCTGGGGCAGCGACGAGTGCGTGCTGTGGAGCACCCAGGTCACCAACAACATCTTCAGCGGCGGCGCCGGCCCGCGCGCCACGGCCTGGACGCCCGGGGAGTTCAACGAGCAGACCTGCAAGTACGAGAACCAAAAGGTCTGGATCGGCTGGCTGACGGGTCCGGGCCAGGCGGTGATGGGCCAGCTCGACGGCGAGACCGGCGCGCTCGAGGCGACCGTGCCGCTGGGGAACTGGCCGCTCTACGACGCGCCCAACGGCTACGCCCCCTACGGCGCGGCGGTCGACGCCGACGGCTTCGTGTGGACCACGGCGGTGTTCTCGGATCAGGTCTGGCGCGTCGACCCGGTGACCCTCGAGGTCAAGATGTGGCAGGCCGGCAACGGCGACTCGCACTACGGCATGACCGTCGACAGCAAGGGCAAGGTGTGGTTCGCCAACTGGCAGGGCCATGGCGGCGTCAGCACCTTCGACCCGGTGACCGAGACCTGGAGCATCGTCGAGGGCTCGACCGGCAACGTGTTCCGCGGCATCGCCGTCGACGCCGACGGCAACGTGTGGACCGCCAACAACGGCGGCGCGCTCGGCTGCGGCATGATCCAGGTCAGCGCCGACACCAAGACCGTGGTGACCTTCCATCAATTCGACCCCTGCGGCACCCCGGTCGGGGTCAGCATCGACGTCGCCGGCAAGGTCTGGATGGTCGACTACAACGGCTGGGCCTTCAAAATGGACCCGCAGAACTACGCCAAGGAGCTGGTCAACATCGCCAACGTCCACTACACGTACTCGGACATGACCGGCGGCGGCCTGCTCAACGCCGTCATCCCCAAGTGAACGCCGTCTGACGGCTGTTCGACGGCCGTCACGACCGCCGTTCGACGGCAGTGACGACCGCCCGCGAGTGGGGCGGCGTCACTGCAGGGTGCCCACAGCAGGAATCGAACCTGCGACCTACAGTTTAGGAAACTGTCGCTCTATCCAACTGAGCTATGCGAGCCGACGGGCGGGGGCAGTGTCGCAGGTCGGGGCCCAAGTTCAAGGGTCAGGCGGGGGTAGGGCGGTCGATTTAGCGCGTCGCGGTTCGCGTTTTCGCGCTCGATCGTGCTTGACAGCGGAGTCCGCTGGTCGATACTGCACGGATGGTCTCGCGCATGCTCGTGTTCGCGCTGTGGATGGGTCTTGCAGGTCCCGCCTGTGATTCGGCTGATCACGCGGAAAAAAGTGAGCGATCTGCGTCCCAACCGCCGGCACGGGCCACCAGGACTTCAACGCAAGTCGCGCGATCCGGGGCCGATGCCTCGGTCTTTTCGGCGCCACGACGCGGACGAACCATCGGCGGTGAGCGCGTGCTTCGGGTTCCGCAGTGGCCGCCGACGTCCGAGCTCGCGCAGGAGCTGCGAGCCCGCGCCCCGGCGTCGTTGCTCGCGGCGGTCGACCGCAGCCCGGTGCCCGTGCTGCTGCCGGGTGATCCGAGCTGGCTGGCGCGCGCCGACCTGTACGTGCCCGAGGACCCGCAGCCGTTCGGCTACGCCTTCGCCGGCGCCCTGGACGAGCGCCATCTCAGCATCCACGCCTCACGTTTCGCCACGCTGTTGCCCCACATTGGTCACGTCCGCGGAGACCCGGTGCGTAGCGGCTTCGGCTCCTTCTCGGTGAACGAGGGCGTGCGCACGGCCAGCTGGATCGAGCACGGTGTCGCGTACTCCGTCGACCTCGAGTGCTTCGATCATGAGGCCCCGACCTGCGACGACGCGGTGCTGCGCGAGCTGGTCGCCGGCCTGGTCTATGTCGGCGGCGCGGCTGCGGTCGGAGGTGCGCGATGAGCCGGCTTCACCTCGGCGTGCTCGGCATGCTCTCGCTCGTCGCGCTCACGGTATCCAGCAGCGCCGGCGCGGCCCCGGATCCGTTCTATTTGCCGCCGGGGGACCTGCTGCCCGCCTCGGGTGACGGGGTCGCCGAGTTCACAGTGTTCGCGCCCAGCATGCGCTACCCGCTCGAGCTCGGGCCCTCGTTCCCGAACTCGCAGGTGTACGGCAACGGCGGGCTCCACGGCCCGGGCGGCAGCCAGTGCGACGCGGTCAACTATGACTACCCGTGGCGCGACAACTACTGCGAGACGCGGACCTGGGACATGCCGCTGTGTCCGTCGGGGCAGGGGCACCAGGGCCAGGACGTGCGCCCGGCGACCTGCGAGAACCGCAAGTACTGGATCGTCGCCTCGGCCGCGGGGCAGGTGAGCAGCATCGGCAGCTACTCGGTGTACGTGACCACGCCCGCCGGCCAGCGCTTCGACTACCTGCACGGCGCGCTCGACACCCTCGTGGTCAGCCAGGGCCAGCAGCTTCAGGCCGGCGACCCGATCGTCATGGTCTCGAACAACATGGGTCAGACCGCGACGTCGATCCATCTCCACTACAACATCAAGCAGGACATCGCCGGCGTCGGCTACGTCTACGTCTCGCCGTACATGTCGCTGGTCGCCGCCTACAGCGCCCTGATGGGCCTCGGTGACAAGGCGCCGGTCGGCGCGCTCGAGATGTCCGGCTGCGAGCGCATCGCGGGCTGGGCCCAGGACCCGGACACGCCGGAGGCCGCCGTCGCCGTCGACCTGTACTTCGGCGGACCCGCGGGCGACCCGAACGCGGTCGGGGTGCAGGTCAAGGCCGACCTTCCGCGCGAGGACCTGTGCGTGCTGCTGGGCTCCTGCGACCACGGCTTCGCGCTCGACGTCCCCGTCGGTCTGCGCGACGGCCAGCCGCATCCGGTGCACGTGTATGCGCACGGCAGCGAGGGCGGCGAGGCGGTGCAGCTCGAGCTGTCGCCCGCCATGGTCGAGTGCGCGCCGCCGCCGGTGCCCGCGGGTGTGCGCCGCTGGGTGATCAGCCCCGAGATCCTGGCGACCTGGAATTTTTCGCCGTTCTGGCAGGTCATCCACGTCGACGATCCGACCCTCGCGGCGATCCCCGAGAGCCGCGACCTCGCCGAGGGCCCGGTGCTGGCCCGCAGCGACGCCGAGCTCGAGCAGATCTGGTTGATCGACGGCGGCTTTCGTCGCCACGTGCAAGGTCCCGAGATCGCGGCGGCGTGGAGCCTCGACCTCGCGACCACCGCGACCTGGAGCGCGGCCACGCTGCAGGCGCTGCCCGAGGGCACGCCGCTGCGACCCGCACCGATCCTGGTCCAGGGGACAGGTGCAGCGATCTACTTGATCGACGACCTGCAGTGCGATCCGGAGGTCCAGCCGGCCGATCCGCTGTGTCCCGAAGACGTCACGACCGACACCGACGGTGATCCGGGTGGCAGCGTCGGGGGGATCGGCAACGGCGGCGATCCTGGCAGCGACAGCTCCGGCGCTGCCAGCGGCAGTGATGCGCTTCCGCCCGGCTACGGCGCGAACAGTGAGGCCGGCTGTGGTTGTGATACGAGCCCGGTCGCCGCGGGGCCGCTGGCGCTGCTGCTCGGCGGCCTCGGGCTGCGACGCCGCCGGCGAAGCTGAGCATTGGGGTGCAGCGGCCACGCAGGTCCGCCCGCGCCGCCCCCGAACAGTGGTCTTGTGCGCCGCCGCGGCTCGGAGCAGCATCGGGCCACGACGTGCTGTCCCTGTCTCTCGCCTTCGCCTTCGTGGTCGCCGCGCCGGATTCGACCGCGAAGCCCGAGACCCAGCCGGGCACGCCGCCAGGGGCCGAGCCGCGCAGCGTGCCCGAGGCCGCCGCACCGAGCTCGGGTGCACCTCGGCCGCTCCAGCAGGAGTGGGGCGACGACGAGTACGGCGACGCGTACGAGCACCCGTTTTATGACCCGCTGCGCGCGCTCGAGCCGCATACGCCGAAGCCGGCGACGCGGCGGCGCCCAACCTCCGTGTTCACCAAGGCGCGCAAGTCGGCGGGTGCGCGGCCCGGAAAGAAGCCGCGGCGCAAGCGGGACCCGAACCACCACATGCTGCCGCTGCCGCATATCAGCGCGCAGCCGGCGACCGGGCTGACCCTCGGCGGGTCGCTCAATTACTCGTACCGCCGGCCGGGTGAGGAGTTCAACCGCGCGTACGTGCTGGCGTGGTCACGGGTCTCGACGCTCGGGGTGCACGACCACATCGTGAGCGGCCGGTTTCGCAACATGCTGGGGCGCAACGAGGTGATCCAATTCGGCGTGTGGATCTCGGTCGACCCGGTGTTTCCGTTTCACGGGATCAACAACCATGAGAACCTCGCCGGGACCGAGCTGGAGGGGCCATACAACTACTTCAGCATGGACAACTACGGCGGGTGGTTCACCTACGAGCACCCGCTGTGGGAGCTCCACCGGCCGAACCGCCCGCTCGGCACGCTGCGACAATACACGGGCCTATTTTATTACATCGACGTCGCCCGCGGGAGCCCGACCAGCCGCCTCGTCCAGCAAAATCCGGAGCTGGTCCGCACCGACCGTCGCGGCATCGTGCGCACCGGGCTGACCTGGGACAGCCGCGACAACGACTGGAACCCGCACGAGGGCAGCCTCGTCGATGTCACGATCGATCTGGCCGGACCTTATACCGGCTCGACCTCGAGCTGGGGCCGTGTGCATGGCACGGCGCGCAACTTCTGGCCGCTCGGGACCACCGGCTTCGTGTTCGCGCACCGGGTCACCTTCGACGCGTTGTGGGGCAAACCGCCGTTGATGGCGCTCGGCGAGCTCGGCGGGCTGTTCCCGATGGACGCGTACGGCGGCGCCTTCGTCGGTCGCGGCTTCTTTCGCCGCCGCTTCCTCGGCAACATCAAGGCGACCGCCACGGCGGAGATGCGCTTCACGCCGCTCGAGTTCGACATCGGGCGCAGCAAGCTGGGCGTCGGCTTCGAGGGCTTCTTCGAGCTCGGCCTGGTGGCGATGAAGATGGAGGACCTGTTCAAGCACTGGCACCCGTCGGGCGGCCCGGGCCTGCTGTTGATCTGGAACCGATTCGTGGTGTTCCGCGTGGAAGCCGGCTTCAGCCGCGAGGGTGGGGCACTCTACTTGCAGAGCGAGTACGCCTTTTAAAAATTTGGTGCGTGCGGACCCCTGACCCGCACCGGGCGGTACGTGGGCCGATCGCCCGCGTTCCCGATACGCTGGCGAGATGACGCCCCGACTGACGCCGGTTCCTGTCGCTGCGCTGGTCATCGCATCGCTGGTCGGCTCGCTCGTCGGATGCGGTCCGAGCAAGGCCGGCGACAGCGAGCCCACCGGTGGGTCCGACGATCATCGAGTAGGCGGCCGTCGTCGATGAGCGATTGCGTTGATGCGCGGTCTTGGGTTACGACGCCGCATGGGATTTTTCGACAAGATGAAGAAGTTCGTCGGCGGCAAGAACACCGCGACGGTCGAGATCACCGCCATCAATGGCACGGCTCCGACGGGCGCCACGATCAACATCAGCGACGGCACCGTGCGCGGCAGCATGAGCGTCACCGCGCAGCAGGACTGCACGATGCTGGCGATGAAGTACGACGTCATCTTGCGGACCCAGAGCGCCGAGGGCCAGTGGAGCGACATCTCGGTCGGTTCGAACAAGGACGTCGCCAGGCAGGTGATGGCGACCGGCCAGGTGTTCACCAAGGACTGGATCATCAACGGCGTCGACGTCGAGACCTACCTGCGAAACCAGAGCTACGACGACATGACCGCGGTGCTCGGCCACCCCAAGATCAAGCTGGTGGTGCGCTGCACCGCCGACGTCGAGGGCTCGCCCTTCGATCCGAACGCGGAGGCCGAGGTGCACATCGGGGCCTCGTCCGCCGGTCCGTGCGCGATCGAGACGACCGTCATCGAGGGCCGTCCGGCCTCGATCGGATCGTTCCCGGTCACCGACAGCGTTTTTAAAGGCACCGTCGTCGTCACCGCCAAGTCGTCGTGCGTGCTCGTGGCGACCCGCTACGAGCTGTGCCTCGAGCTGCAGACCCAGCACGGTCCGGTCGAGGTCGTGGTCGACAAGGCCCAGCATCCCGAGGTCAAGTCGACCGAGGGCGGATTCATGAACATCAGCGTCAGCTTCGGCGGCACCAACATCACGTTCCCGCATCGCATGGCCAGGGGCGACAAGGCGACCCAGACCTGGATGGTGCACAACGTCGACATCCCGGCGAAGCTCGCCGCGCACGGCTTCGCCGATCCGCACGCCGCCGTCGGCGATCCGAACGTGAAGCTGGTCGTGAAGTCGTACGCCGACGTCGAGGCAGGGGGCGTCTCGACCGGCCGCACCGCGGTCAAGATGACCTGATTAATTTCAGCGCTGTCAGTGACCGGGCACCTCGGCCGGGTACCAGGCACACGGTGTGTCGGGCCCGGTGTGTGGGCCCGGACTGCATCCTGGCTCAGGAGCGCGGTCCGGGCGGTTCTGGCCAGGTTCAACTTTACATAACATACATTATCGGCGGTTTTCCGGAACGTCGCAGCGTCGACGGCGTGTGCGGGTGTGGCTCGCCCGCGGTGTGTCCGACCGAGACGGCTTTTGACGGCACCGAGGTCGTCTGCGAGCCCCCTGCCAGTTGAGCGGCGGCTCGCTATTGGTCAGCGGATCGGCAGCCAGAAGCGGCTGAGCGGGAGCCAGATGCGTTCGGCGCGGCCCTTGACGTTGCCGCGGGGCACGTAGGGTCGCGGGCGGTCGGCGTTCGGGTCGACGAAGTTGCCGGCGTCCTGGGCCTTGTGGGCGGCGCGCATCGCCAGCGCGCGGGCCTGCTCCGGTCCGGCGCACAGGCCCGGGCTGCACTCGAGGCGGATCACGGTGTCGGTCGCAGGCACCGCGAATACGAATTGGGTGCCGTTGCCGGTCTCCGCCGATCCGGTGAAGCCGCCGCGGGCGACCTGCTCGTCGGGCGTCGCGTCCCGCATGGCGCCGACGAGCGCCTGCAGCTTGGCGTCGAGGCCCTCGGACGGATGGCGCCACACCCACAGATTCAAGCTGTAGGCCGCGTCGCGGATCGAGCCGTCGAGGCGCATGCGGTCGTACTCGTGGCGCTCCGGTGACGGCGGCGCGGGCAGCTGTTTCCAGCCCGGGACGTCGGCCGGCGCCAGCAGCTCGGGCATGCGGCTGCGGTCCTTGCTGGCCGCGGGCACCCGGCTCTGGACCTCGCGGGCCAGCGACAGCATGTCCGTGTCGGTGGCGCAGCGCTGGCGGCCGCACTCGAGCGCGAACACGATCTGCGCCGCGTTGTCGACGCGAACGAAGCTGAACTTGTGCTCGTCGCTGGCCAGCCACGCGTCCTCGCCGCGCTCGTCGACGACCTGGCGCGCGGCGCTGCGGCTGCTGCCGGCGGCCCGCAAGGCGGCGTCGCGCAGCAC
>NZ_JACCSO010000052.1 GCF_013812955.1 Nannocystis sp.
CTTCAGTTCACCCTCTTTTTAAAGAGTCCATCCGAGGGTCGCTGACCCCTCGCGCTGTGGCGTGTCTCGTGGGCTTTGTGCAAAGCGGCGAAATACGTCCAGGACCCTTGTTTCGGCGCGCACCCTAACAGCACCATGGCCGGGTGCGCAACAGTCGTGAGCGGCGGCGCAGCATGAGGAAAGCTTGAGAAGACGGCAAAGACAGCGCCCGCCGGCGGCCCGAGAACCGTAGCTGCACGCCCGGGGACCGGCCACGGGCGCGACAGCGGGTCCCGGTCGTCTTCCGTGGGCCGCGACGATCTGCCGCTGCGCGGTGGTGGAAGCGACATGACGCAGGATCTCTTTGATCATCGGCGTGGGGAGCAAGCGGGCGCTGCGGGCTCCGTGCATGCGCACACCTGTCCGCTATGGCGACGGCAGCGTCTGCGACGTCTGCTGCGCCGGGGCAGCAGCCGCAGGATTCGACTGCCAGCGCGCCGAGAAGGTCTTGATGTAACTCACCAGTGCGTCCAGATCGGGGTCTCGCAGGCCCGCCCAGGCCGGCATGCCGCGGGTGGTCACGCCGTTTCGGATCGTCGCCTTGAGCTCGCGGTCGGCCGGCAGCTCGCCCTCCCCTGCGCTTGCGTACAGGAAATGTGCGGCCCGAAAGTCGCGCGGCTTGGGGTCCAGGTTGCGTGCGGCCGGACCGGCGCCGCCGCCATCGTAGCCGTGGCAGGACGCGCAATTGCGGTTGAACAGCTTCTGCCCGTGATTCAGCACCTCGGCCGCGACCTCGGCCGGCGCCTCGCCGACCCGGACCTGCATCTGCCCGGCGGTGAACGGCGGCGGGCCCGATTCACCACACGCTGGCCCAAAGGACAGGAGGCAGAGCGTGAGCACGATGTCGTTGATATTGACTTTCATCGCCTCGATAATCCGTTTCTCGGGCTCTACCGGGGCTGCGCCCGGGTCTGCAGGCGCTGCAGGGCCCATTGAATATGAAATTCATCGTGCCACCGAGCTGCACCGAGCTCGGCCGGCTCAGCGGCCGCAGCCGGCCTTGGCGCTGTTGTGGGCGCGCAGCACGTGGGTCGAGCGGTGGTAGAGCTCGTCGAGGGAGAGCGCGTCGAGGCCGAGGGCCTCGGCCTCCGGGGTGGTGTGCACGCCCATCGGCAAGGGCTCGACGGGGGCGCCCTTGGGGCGGCGCACGCCGTAGAAGCCGCGGATGCCGCCCTCGGGGTCGATGAGGACCAGCTTCTCCGAGTGCGCGATGTCGTACATATCGACGGCATCCGAGGCACCGGCGTCGCGGCGGTCCATGGCGGTCTTGAAGCCGCCGACGACGAGGGCCTCCATCGCGGCGCGCTCGCCGGTGACGAAGCGCCAGTGGTTCTGGTCGGCGCCGAGGTTCTCGGCGTAGCGCTTGAGGACCGCGGGGGTGTCGTTCTCCGGGTCGACGGTGAAGCTGATGAGCTCGACGTCGATGCCGTTGCGGGCGTAGCGCTGCTGCAGGTCGAGCATGGCGCGGGAGATCTTCGGGCACACGCTCGGGCAGGTCGTGAAGATGAAGCCGGCGACCCAGACCTTGCCGCGCATGCTGGCGAGGGTGAAGGGCCGGCCGTCCTGGTCCTGCAGCGCGAAGTCCGGGACCTGAAGCAGCACCGGCGGCGGCTCCGGGACGTTGCGCATGAACGGGCGCGTCCCCGTGATCACCAGCAACAGCAGGCCGACGCCGAAGTGCCACGGGTAACGGACGAAGCTGCGCTGCAGCCAGCCGCCGCGCTCGCCCGGGGGGGCCATTCCAAATTCGCGGCGGTCAGAGTCAGACGCCATCACAGCACCAGCACGTCGACGACCATCGCGGCGATCAGGGCCGGGAGGTAGATCAGCGACGCGAAGAAGAAGCTGCGGGCCCAGCGGGTCGCCAGCGCCGGACTCGGGAAATCCTTCAGGCCCGTGCACGCGCTGGCCAGGAAACCGAGGCTCAGCAGCAGGGCGATGCTTCCATATAGCCAACCGGTGAGGCCGATCACGGTCGGCAGCAGGGAGATCGGCACCAGCAGGATCGACCAGAGGATCGCCTGAATTCGCGTCACGTGCTCGCCGCGGACCACCGGCACGCAGCGGATGCCCGCGCGGGCGAAGTCCGCCTGGCGAAACAGGGTGATCGCGAGGAAGTGCGGCATCTGCCAGACCAGGAGGATCAAGAACAGCGCCAGGCCGCCGGCATCGATGTCGCCGGTGACCGCCGTCCAGCCGAGCAGCGGCGGCGCAGCCCCGGGCACCGCGCCGATCACCAGCGCCAGCGGCGTGCGGTACTTGAGCGGGGTGTAGACCAGCGCGTAACCAACGATCGCCCAGGCGGCGAGCACCGTCGTCAGCGGGTTGGTGAACAGCCACAACACCGCCAGCGCGAGCACGCAGAGCCCGGTGGCGAAGGCCAGGCCGGTGCGCGCGGGCAACCGACGGGTCGCCAGCGGGCGCGCGCGTGTGCGCGACATCAGCGGGTCCTTGCCGCGCTCGAGCCACATGTTGAGCGCGCTGGCCCCGGCGACCGCGATGCTGGCACCGATCACGCCCGCGAAGGCGACCGCGAAGCCGGGCGAGCACCAGCCGTCGGCCGGCGTCTCCATACCATAGGGATTGTCCGCGCTGCGCAGCGCCATCCAGGCGGCGCCGGCGGCCGTCAACGCGCACATGCGGGTGACGCCGGGCTTGGTCAGCTCGACCAGGTCACGAAACAACCTCGTCTTTGGCATCATCGACGACTTGCGAGGGGGAGAGGGGCTCGCTTCATGCGCCGGGGGCGTGGGGTCGACGGGGGTGTTCATAGCTGCACCGCCTTTTGATCGGTGCGGCAGAAGCTGTCCATGGCGCGGTAGGCGTCGGCGCAGGCGCACTGTTTGCGCCGGCGGCATTCGGTGCCGCGGTCCTTGCAGACGCCGAACACCCACTGGCCCTTGGACACGACATCGGGCTTGAGCCGGCCGCAATCCTCGCTGCGGTCGCGGGCCTCGAGGCAGTGATACATGGCGATCTTGACGGCGTCGTTGCACATCATGCTGAGGGCGTCGCAGCGCTTGTGCCAGTCGAGCACCTCGTTGATGCAGCCCTCGCTGTCGAGCTTTGCGCCCTTGCCCTCGAGCTCGGCCATACCCGACATGATCGCCTTCTCCGAGGTGATGTAACGGTAGTATGCGAACACGCCCATCACGACCGCGACCAGGCTCAAGCCGATGAGCACGGTGCGCAGGCTGGGCCCTTCCCAGTCCTTGCTCTTACGCGTCTTGACCACGTTCACGGGGCTGACCACTGTGGCCGCGAAGCTAGCCCGCGGCTCCCGGGGGGTCAATCCCGCGGTGACATGCGGTCGCAGCGGCCCGTGTGGAAGCTCGCAGGTCTTGGAGGCTGTGCTATTGGGACAGGTCGTGAAGCAGCTCTTCGGACATCTGTGGACGATCGGGCCCAGCCTGCGCCACCGGGCCCGCCCGTGGATCGCGCCCCCGGCCGAATCCTGGTCGACCACGCTCGAGGATCCGGAGGTCGGCACGCTCGAGCTGCGCGGCGCGCTGCATCGCCATCAGGGACCGCAGCCGGCGCGCGGCCTGTGCGTGGCGATCCACGGGCTCGGCGGCTCCATCGACAGTCACTACATGATCCGGACGGCGCGGGCCGCCCTGGCCGCGGGCCTCGACTGCCTGCGTCTGGCGCTGCGCGGCGCCGACCGCCTCGGCGCAGACTTCTACCACGCCGCGCTGACCGCCGACGTCGAGGCCGCGCTGCGCAGCCCGGCCCTCGCCGGCTACCGCGACCTGTACGTGCTCGGCTACTCGCTCGGCGGACACCTCGCGCTGTCGCATGCGCTGGCGCCGAGTGATGCGCGGCTGCGGGCGGTCGCCAGCGTGTGCGCGCCGCTGGATCTGGCGGCGGCCGGGGCGGCGATCGATCACCCGCGCGCCGCGGTCTACTGCGGCCACGTGCTCTCGGGTCTCAAGCAGATCTACACCGAGGTCGCGCGGCGCCGGCCGGTGCCGACCCCGCTGGCCAGCGTGCTGCGCGTGCAGACCATCCGCGCCTGGGACCGCCTCGCCGTGGTGCCGCGCTTCGGCTTCGTCAGCGTCGACCACTATTACCAGAGCGTCAGCATCGGGCCGCGGCTCGCGGGCGCGCAGGTCCCTGCCCTGGTGCTCTCGGCCCGCGCCGACCCGATGATCCCCGCGCTCACGATCGCGCCGCACGTCGAGCGCCTGCCGGAGCTCGTCACCCACCGCTGGCTCGACAGCGGCGGCCACGTCGGCTTCCCCGGCGGCCTCCAGCTCGGGCTCGGCGAGGCCCCGCGCGGCCTGGCGGCGCAGGTGCTCGGCTGGCTGCAGCAGCAGGCATGAAGGAGCCCGAGACCTGCTGCGGCCGTCAGCCGCCGAGCATCGATTCGACGCACTGATAGGCCGCGGGTCGGCCCCAGTCGCGCACGTTGATGAAGGCGTGCAGGAACTCGCCGGCGCGGTCGACGAAGTAGGTGTCGGGCAGCTTGTCGGTGCCGTAGGCCTTGTTGCTGTCCTGCTTCGGGTCCCACAGCACGCGCACGCGGGTGTTGCTGAGGCTCATGCGCTCGAGGAACGGGGCGATCGCCTTCGGGTCGGCGTCGACGGAGATGGCGAGGATGACGACCTCGTCGCGGCCGGCGAAGCGCTCGGCGAGGCGGTCGAGCTGCGGCCACTCGCGGATGCAGGGCTCGCACCAGGTCGCCCAGAAGTTGACGATCACGAGCTTGCCGCGGAAGTCAGTGAGCGTGACCGGGGCGCCGGTGAGGTCCTGGACCGCGAATTCGGGGGCCGGGCCGGAGCGCGGCTCGGGCTCGAGGGAGCGGCAAGCGGCCGCGCCCTGGGCCTTGATCGCGGGGGACATGGCGGCGGCGAACCAGAACACCAGCAGGCCGCCCGCGAGGATGAAGATCAGGTGCGCGACGAGGCCGAGGCCCGTGATCCCGGGTCGGGACTCGGCGGCCTCGGCGATGTCCGCGGGGTCGGCTGGGTCGACCTTGGTCAAGGGCCGGGCGTCTCCTCGGCACCGTCCATGATCTTCTCGTAGACCTTGGCGCGCGGGGTGCCGGCGTCGACCAGCTTCTGCGCCCTGGCCTTCTCCTCGTCGATCAGCGCGGCGAAGTTGGCGAACGGCTGGGCGCCGGAGATGAAGCGGCCGTTGATGAAGAAGGCCGGGGCGCCGCGGCTGCCGAGGCGGTCCGCGTGGGCCTCGTCGTCCTTGATCATCTGGGTGATCTCGGCGGACTCGAGGTCGAGCTCGAACATCGCGGTGTCGAGGCCGAGCTCCTGCGCGTAGCGCATGAAGGTCGGCTTGCTCATGTCGCTGGGGTTGCCGAACAGCTTGTCGTGCATCTCCCAGAACTTGCCCTGGCGATGGGCGGCGAGCGCCGCCTTGGCGCCCTCGCGCGCCTCGGGGTGCATCGGCAGCGGCCGCTGGCGAAACACCAGCCGCAGGTCGCCCTTGTACTGCTCCTTGATCTCGTCGAGCGTGCCGGTGACCTTCTTGCAGAACGGGCACTGGAAGTCGGAGAACTCGACCATCGTCACCAGGGCGTCGTCCGGGCCGTGCTGCGGGCGCATGTCGAGCGGCACGCGGTAGGTCTTCTCCGGGAAGGGCTCACCGGGGCGGCGCTTGGCGGCGGCGCTCGCCTTGCCGGCGCGGCTGGCCTTGGCCTCCTTCATCAGGGTGGTATAGACCTCGGCGCGCGGGGTGCCGGCGTCGACGAGCCGCTGCGCGGCCTTCATCTCGTACTTGATGATCTCGCGCCACTGCTTGGCCGGCAGCGCGCCGCTGTAGGGGTGGCCGTTGACCAGGAAGTAGGGCGTGCCGGAGGCTCCACCCTTGTTGCCCGCGGTCTGGTCGGCGTCGACGGAGGCGCGACCGGCGTCGCTGTGGCGGTCGGTCTCGTAGCGGGGCAGGTCGAGGCCGAGCTTCTCGCCGAGCTTGCCGAGGTCCTCGTCGCTGAGCGCGCGCTGGTTGGCGAACAGGAGGTCGTGCATCTCCCAGAACTTGCCCTGCTGGTGGGCGGCCCACGCGGCCTGGGCGGCCGGGGCGGCCTGCTTGTGGCCGGTCAGCGGGAAGTGCTTGAAGACGACGCGGACATCGCCCTCGTAGCTGCCCATCGCGTCCTTGAGTGGTTCGGCGACTTTGGCGCAGTAGGGGCACTGGAAGTCGGAGAACTCGAGGATGGTGACGAGCGCGTCGTTCGGCCCGATCTGCGGCTCGTCGCCGCGGAGGTCGACGCGGTAGCGCTCGCCCTCCTCGATCGTCGCCGAGGCGGTGAAGAAATACTCCTTGATCCACTGGCCGGCGTAGAAGCCGACGCCGAGGGTCGCTGCGAAGCCGAGGACGGCCAGCGCGATCGACGAAAAGGACCGCTTGGCCTGCTCGGGACCGGAGGGCTTGGGGGCCTGTTCGGGAGAGGTTTGGGGTTCGGCTTTGACGTCGCTCATCGGGCTGCCCTCGGTTACCTGGGAATTGGTCGTAGCACAAGCGACCGGCCCCGAAGGACCGGTCAGGCGCGCCGCCGGCCGGGGCTACGACCCGGTCGGCGGCTCATCACGCATCAGGGTGCGGTCGGAGCGACCGGCCTGGCCGGGGCTGCCGGGGCTGCCGGGGCTGCCGGGGCGCCCGGCTTGGCGATGCCACCCGCGGCCTTGGCGGCGGCGTCCTTCTTCATGGTCGCCTCGAAGCCGCCGTTCAGCTCCTCCTCGAACACCAGCTTGAAGCGCTCGAAGGGCTGGGCGCCGCTGAGCAGGCGGCCGTTGATGAGGAAGCCGGGGGCGCCCCGGACCTCCATCTTGCCGCACTCGGCCATGTCGTCCTTGACGCGCTGGGCGGTGGCGGGGTCGGCGTAGTCGCGCTCGAACTTGGTGACATCGAGGCCGAGCTGCTGGGCGTAGGCCTTGAAGTCCTCGTCGGAGCGCTTGTCCTTGTTGGCGAACAGGAGGTCGTGCATCTCCCAGAACTTGCCCTGGTTCTGCGCAGCGATGCCGGCGCGGTGGGCGGGCTCGGCCATCTTGTGCATGGGGAGCGGGTAGTTGCGGAAGTAGACGGCCGCCTTGTCGCCGTACTCCTTGACGATCTGGGTGACGGTGTCGGCGCCGCGCTTGCAGAACGGGCAGTCGAAGTCCGAGCACTCGACGATGGTGAGCTTCGGGTTCTTGAGGTTGCCCTTGCCGGGCAGGCCCTTGGTCAGCACCTCGCGGCGCTTGAAGTCGGCGGGCGGCGGCGGCGGCGGGACCTTGAGCTCGGTCTCGAAGCCCTTGATCATCTCCTCGTAGAGCTTGCCCTTGGCGGGCTTCTTCTCGGCGAGGAACTTGGCGGCCTTGGCCTTCTCCTCCTTGATCACGGCGTCGAAGGCCTCGAAGGGCTGGGCGCCCGAGAGGAAGCGGCCGTTGACGAAGAAGGCCGGGGTGCCGTTGGCGCCGAACTTGCCGGCGACGGTCTCGTCCTCCTTGACCATGGTCTCGAGCTTCGGGTCGGCGAGGTCGGTCTTCCACTTGGCGAGGTCGAGGCCGGCGATCTGGGCGGCGTAGCCCTCGATCGACTTGTCGTCGAGCGCCTTCTGGTTGGCGAACAGCGCGTCATGCATCTCCCAGAACTTGCCCTGCTGCGCGGCGGCCAGCGCGGCCTTGGCGGCCGGGCGGGCGCGGTCGTGGAAGCTCAGCGGCAGCTGGCGGAACACGACGCGCACGTCATCGGGGTAGGTCTCCTTGATCTGCTTCATCGTCGGGCCGACGCGGCTGCAGAACGGGCACTGGAAGTCGCTGAGCTCGATGATCGTGACCAGCGCGTCCTCGGGGCCGAACGAGGGGCGACCGTCGGCCGGCACGGCGTAGTTGACGGCGGGATCGGGGGCACCCGGGCGCGGCTTGTTCTCGGGCGGCGGCTCGGTGCGCTTGTCCTTGGCGGCCTTCATGATGCGCGCGTAGATCTCGGAGCGCTTGGCGCCGTCCTTGATCAGCTGCTCGGCGGCCTTCTTCTCGGTGTCGATCAGGGCCTTGAGCCCGGCGATCTCGCGCGGTGCGCCGCGCTGCCACTTGCCGTTGATGAAGAAGCTCGGGGTGCCGCGCACGCCGAACTGCTTGCCCATGTCCAGGTCGGCGGTGACCTGGGTCTTGTAGGTGCCCTTGTCGAGCGCCGCCTTGAACTTGTCCATGTCCAGCTTGAGCTCGGCCGCGTACTTCTCGACGTCGGCGCGGGTCATCGCCTTCTGGTTCTTGAACAGGATGTCATGCATCTCCCAGAACTTGCCCTGCTCGCCCGCGGCCAGAGAGGCCTCCGAGCCGATCTGGGCGTCCTTGTGCATGGGCAGCGGGAACTGCTTGAAGACGATGCGCACGTCCTTGGCGTAGGCCGGGTCCTTGACGACCTCGTGCAGCATGTCCGTGAACTTGGAGCAGAACGGGCACTGATAGTCGGAGAACTCGACGATCGTGACGAGCGGCTCCTCGGCGCCGGTCCACTGGTCCTGCGGGCCGTAGGTGACGCGGAAGCGCTCGCCCTCGATCTTGCTGTTGAGCGAGTCATCCACCTCTTCCATGGTGATGAGCTTGGGCGTGCCGGGCGCTCCGATGGCGCCGTCCTTGGCCGCCTCCGCGGTCTCTTCGGTCTTCTTGCCGCCGCGGTTGCCGGTGCAGCCGGTCAGGTTGGTGGCGGTCAGGGCGAGGGCCGTGACCAGGAATACGGGGAGGCTGATGCTTTTCATGGCTTTTGTTTTTCTCTTCAGGGTCGACTCAAGAAGTCATTGGTCTGCGTTGGGAAATTGAACGGCCTCGCGGCCGAGCAGCGTGGGCAGCAGCTCGGCGGGCGGGAGGCCCTCGCTGCGGAGTTTTTGGACGATGAGCAGCTCGGCGTCGATCTCGGCGGCGAGCTTGCCTATGTCCTGGAAGCCGCTGACGTGGCGGCCGTTGACGAAGAAGCCGGGGGTGGCGTCGAGGCCGAGCCGGCGCGCGAGTAACATGTCCTCGCGGACAGTGGCGATCACGTCGGGGCCATCGAGGTCGGCGATGAAGCGGGCCTCGTCGAGGTGGAGATCGCGGGCGATCGCCAGGAAGGTGCCCCGGCCGAGGCTGGTGACCTCGGGCGCGAGCAGGCGGTCGGCGAACGGCCAGAACTGGCCCTGGCGGTCGGCCGCGGCCGCGGCTCGGGCGGCGCCGTCCGCGGACCGATGGATCGGCAGGGGCAGGTGGCGAAAGACCAGGCGCAGGTCCTCGGGGTAGCGGCGGCGCAGCGCCTGGAACGCCTCCTGGGCGGCGCGGCGGCAGTACGGGCACTCGAAGTCCATGAAGGCGACGAGCTGCACGGGGGCGTCGGCGGGTCCGAGGGCCGGCGCGTCCCCGGCCTCGACCATGTAGCGCTTGCCGGCCTCGACCCGCTGGAAGTCGGCGGGCAGGGTCTTGATGTCGACCGCGAAGCGCCTGGCCAGCTGCTGGCGCGCGGCCTCGGCCTCGGGCTCGAGCGCGATCGAGGTGAGCGGGGCGCCGGCCTGGAAGCTGGCGTAGAGGTCTGCCCGCGGGGTGCCCTCGCGCAGGCGGACCTGGGCGGCGAGGATCTCCTCGTCGATCAAGTCGTGCCAGGCTCGCTCGTCGCGGAAGCCGACGACGGGGCGGCCGTTCACCAGGGCGACCGGGCCGAAGTAGATCCCGAGCTCGACGGCCTCGCGGCGGTGTTGCACGCGCGGGCCGCTGAAGGCCCCGAGGTCGAGGTCGTCGAGGAAGCGCGGCACGTCGAGGCCGAGCGCCTCGGCGTGGGCCTTGAGGGTCGCGCGGTCGAGCCGGCCCTCGAACAGGCGCCGGTGCATCGGCCAGAATTGCCCCTGGGCGCCGGCCGCGAGCGCGGCCTCGGCTGCGCGCTCACCGTCGCCGAAGCCTGGCACGGTCAGGCTGCGGGCCACGACCCGGAGGTCGTCGCCGTAGTCCTCGAGCAGGTGGTCGAGGACCTTCCAGGTCCGGCCGCAGGGCGGGCAGGCGTAGTCGGAGAAGACGACCACGGTGACCAGCGGGGCGCTGCCGCCCAGGCTGGGGTCGTCGGGGCGCACGGAGACGAGGTAGCGGGTCTGCGGGACCGGCGGAGCCTCGGGCGTCGCGGCAAAACGGGAAGGATCCGCCTGGGGATCGGGGCTCGCCGTACAGGCGAGCAAGGCGGATCCAAGGATGAGGGAGACCAGATTTTTGGAGCGCATGCGAGACCGTCTCGAACAGGTGTCCGGTGACCGGACGTGGCAGGCGGCGGTCGCCTGCGCCTCTCCGGGACGGCCTTCGCCTGGGCGAAGGAGGCAGCTTTTTCCTTACTACTTGGAGAAAAGCGCTGCGGACCCCGGAGCAACTACGCCAGAGCGGCGCGCGGCGGGGGCGGGACGGGACGGCTGTTGTACGAGGCGGGATCGGGGTCGTCGCGCGCGCGCAGGGTGCGGGCGCGGGCCAGCAGGGGCTGCAGCTCGGCGTTGTGGCGCGCGAGCAGGCCGCTGGACGGAGCTGGGCTGACCTGGACGGACTGCGGTGGCGGCAGGTTACCGCGCTGCAATTGCCCGCAGTCGTCGCGCGCCGGGTCGCAGACCTGACGCGAGTAGAGCTGCTCGAGCAGGCGGGAGCAGGTGCCCCGCGACATCAACAGCATCGCCGGGTTGGTGACGAGGCCGGCGAGCAGGTCGCCGCCGCAAAGGACGTCGTCCTCTTCGCTGTCCTCATCGCCGCAGATGCCGACGCCGCCGAGCAGGTCGAGCAGGCGCGCGTGCAGGTCCGACTGGTCGGACTGGGGCGTGCTCGGCGGAGTCGCCAGGGTCGCGGGCACCGACGCCGCGCCGCTCACACCGATCCATAAGGACAGGACGAGCAAGCAGCGGAGCAATGTGCGCAAGGCGGCCAAGGTGAGATCCGTCAGAGGCTAGGCGGATTTATGAAACTGCGCAAGCGGCAAGCTATTTCCTGCCGGTGTTGCGCTGGGTCACATATTTTTAACGGCGGACTCGAGCCGAACCGGCCGTTCGGCATAAACCCCGTCGGGACAAACCTCGGGCGGGACCCACCGTGAGGGCAAATTCCCATGCGGATGAGCCGATTAAACGCGAAAGGCCCGGTACCACGAGGGGGACCGGGCCTTCACACTTGAGCGGGAGACGAGACTCGAACTCGCGACATCGACCTTGGCAAGGTCGCGCTCTACCAACTGAGCTACTCCCGCGCTCACGGGAGGCGGAAGGTAAGTCAGGGCCCCTGGTAAGTCAAGGGCGTTTTTCGTTGGTGACGAGATTTAATTCGGGGTCGCCGGAGGGCGCCGAAGGCAGTGCCCCGCGATGGTCGAGGGGGTTCGTGTGGTTCGTAGTAGAGGACGGCGCCCTGCCCCGCCGCGCGGCGGTGGCCGACCTGGTCGCGCGGCCCTGTCCGCTTTCTTCCCGGACGGCGCGCTTGGGGCTTGACGCTGCCCCGGGGTTTGGGTACACACCTGCGCCCGTGGCCCGCAAGGGTCCCGGAAAACGTCCTTCCGACTTAGCTCAGTTGGTAGAGCAAGCGGCTGTTAACCGCTGGGTCGTAGGTTCGAGTCCTACAGTCGGAGCCATTTTTTCCTCGTCATGAGGGCCTGAACAGGCGAGCGAGAGCGCGACAAGCGCTTCTCGACTCGCCGTTTCTGCGTCGACCGCTGGCTGATCTACGACAACCACCGCACCCAGCGGGCACCGGCTTCATCGGTGCGCGCTGGGTGCGTGGCATCTACTTCGATGCGGACGGCGCGGCCTGAGATCCATGCGCCGTGTAGAGGTCGTTGACGAAGGTGATCAGCGCCGCCTCGCGGGCGGCCGGCGGCAGCGCGTCGAGCAGCGCGTTGATGCCGGCCATGCGGGCCGGTAGCTGGCCGTCGCGCACGCCGACGAGCGCCAGCGCCTGGGCGAAGCTCTCGTCGGACAGGGCCGTGAAGTCCATGGTCCCGGCCATCTCGAGCAACATCGTCAGGCCCGGGTCGGCCGGCTGCGTGCGAACCTCCTCGACCGCCGCGCGCAGGTCGGCGAGGAAGCGGTCCACGACCGCCAAATGGCCCGCGGAGATCGTCAGGTGCAGGTTGGTCGGCGAGCCGCGGCCCTGCAGCTGCGGCTGGACCAGCCAGCCGCGGGTCTTCATCGCGTCGGCGATCGCTAACACGGCCGCGCCGCCGCCCTCCGCGGTGAAGGCGACGAGGCTCATCTCCGGGGTGCCGAGCACGCGGATGCCCGGCAAGGCCGCGACCCCGGCGACGATCTTGCGGGTCGCCTCGAGGGTGCGGCGCGCGAGCTCGAGATAACCGGCGTCGCCGAGCGCGTGCAGCTGGGCCCAGGCGGCCGCGATCGGGCCGCCCGACTTGGTGCTCTGCACGGTCGCATTGACGACGGTGTAGCCGCTCCAGTCGGCGCAGGCGTAGAGCTGATGCCGCCGCAGCTGCTTGTCGCGGTAGAGGATCAGCGACGCGCCCTTGGGGGTGTAGCCGTACTTGTGCAGGTCCATCGAGATCGACGTGACGCCCGGCACCGACAGGTCGAAGGCCGGGACCGGCGCGCCGAGTCGGCGAAAGTACGGCAGCAAGAACCCGCCGATGCACGCGTCGACGTGCAGCAAGATCCCGCGGGCTTTGGCGAGCGCGCCGATCTCGGTGATCGGGTCGACGACGCCGTGGGCGTAGCTGACGGCGGAGGCCGCGATCAACACCGTGTTCGGGGTGATCGCCGCCTCGATCGCGGCGACATCCGCCTTGAAGGTCTGCGGGTCGATCGCCGTGGTCACGACCTTGAGGCCGAGGTAGTGGGCCGCCTTGTGCAGCGACGCGTGGGCGGTCACCGGCAGCACCAGCTCGGGCGCGGTCACCTCGGGCCGGTGCACCCGCGCCCAGTCGCGCGCGGTCTTGACCGCGAGGATCAGGCTCTCCGTGCCGCCGCTGGTGAAGCTGCCCGCCGTCTCCGGCCCGCCGCCGAGGTGCGCCGCCGCGATGCCGACGATCTCGTTCTCCAGGCGCAGCAGGCTCGGGAAGGCGGTCGGGTCGAGGCCGTTGGCGGCGAGGAACAGGCGGTACGCGTCCGCGGCGACCGCCGCGGCCTCGCGCTCGCCGGCGTCATACACGTACGCGAAGGCGGCCCCGCCTTCGGTGGCGAGGTCGTTCGTCTTCAGCTCGATCAGGGTCGCGAAGATCTGGTCGCGGGACCAGCCGGTCTCGGGCAGCGTCATGTTGGGCTCTTCTCGCTTCTTGCAGGTTCGACGTGGTGAAGAATCAGGGGCAGGCTGAGCAGGGCCAGCGCGGCCGGGATGATCGCCATGGACAGATGGATCCCGAACAGCGCCGGGTCCGGTTGCACGACCAGCTCGCCGGCGCGGCGCTCGACGAAGCCGGTCGCCGCGAGCACGCCGCTCAGCAGCCACGCGCCGGCCGCGAAGCCGGCCTTCTCGCCGACCAGCCATAGCGCCGTGAACACGCCCTCGCGGCGCAGCCCGGTCGTCCGCGCGTCGCCGTCGATCAGCTCCGGCAGCATCGCGAACGGGAACACTTGTAGGCCGGCGAAGCCGACCCCGAGCAGCCCGACCTGGACGCCGACGAGCAGGAGCGGCCCGGGCCCCGCGAAGATCAGGCTCGCCGACATGATCGCGAAGATCAGCGCCGCGAGCACGTAGCCGAAGCGCTTGCCGCGACGCCGCGAGATCGCCGTCCACAGCGGCATCGTCACGAACGCCGGCGCGACCAGGCACACGAACAACAGCGTGACCGCGCCCGCGTCGGCCGCGAGGATGTAGCGCACGAAGTAGGGCACGGTCGCCAGCACCCCGCCGAGCGCGACGCACTGCAGCGCGTAGGCGAGCAGCAGGCCGAGGAACCCGCGATTCGCCAGCGCCACGGCGATCTGGGCCCGCAGCCCGAGCGTGTGGGCGACCGCCTGGGTTCGAGGGGCGTCGCGGGTGCCGAAGAATCCGACCAGCATCGCCACCAGCGTCACCAGCGCGAGCACGACGGACATCTGCAGGTAGCCGGCTGCACCTCCGCCGCCCGCCTCGATCAACATCGGCGCGAGCGCCCCGGCGGCGAGGATGCCGAGGGTGAGGAAGGCCATGCGGTAGGCGACGAGGGTCGTGCGCTCGTGGTAGTCGGCGGTGATCTCCGCGGGCATGGCCGCGTAGGGGATCTGGAACAGGGTGAAGGCCGTCGCTGCGGCGCAGAAGGCGAGCAGCACCCATACGAAGGCGAGCATCGGATCGCCGACCGGCGCGGCGAACAGCGCGATGAAGCAGGGCGGCAGCGTCAGCGCACCCGCCAGCAGGAACGGCCGGCGCCGGCCCCAGCGGGTGCTCGTACGGTCGGACCAGGCGCCGACGATCGGGTCGGTGATGATGTCCCAGAGCTTCGGCACGACCACCGCGAGCCCGGCGAGCCCCGCGGGCACGGCGAGCGTGTCGGTGAGATAGAACAGCAACAGCAGCCCCGGGATCGTGCTGAAGATCCCCGCGCCGATCGAACCTGCGCCGTACGCGAGGCAGAGTCTGCGGCGAAGCGGTGGAGCCGACACCTCGCCACCCTACCACGACCGCCGCCCATGTCGTCCGCGTCGTCCATCCATCATTCACTCGCCTCGCGAATGCTCGCACGACCGATCGCCGTGTTGAGGCATCACCCACGACGCCGGCACCGGCACCATCGTCGGCGCCGGTCGCCGCCCCTGATCGCGGCTACGCGCGCCGCGGGCGCTCGCGGTTCAACGCCAGCAGGCGGGCCAGCAGCTGCTCGTCCGTGAGATCCTCGGCCCAGCCGTAAGCGGCCAGCACGGCCTGGTCGAGCGCCGCGTGAGCCGCGGCCAGCCACGCCGGTCGCGCGTTATAAAGGGCGGTCAGGGTCCGCGGTCGCTCCGCCTCGGTGGCAAGCCAGCGCCGGCGCGCCGCGTCCAGCGAATCGGCCGCCGTGGCGATCGCTTGCTGCGCGTCCGTCAATGCCGCATTCGGGCTCGCCGGCGGCCACGGGAACGGAAAGGTCTCGAAGGTCGTCGTCGGCGTATAGCGCGGGTCGTTGCCCATGCCCAGCCAGCTGCACATGCGCAGCGACCACAGCTCGTGCACCCGCGAATGCAGCACCCCGAAGACATGCGCGTGCTCGCTGGCGATGATGATCAGCTGATGATCGGGCAGGGTCGGTCGGGTGAGCCACACGAAGATGCGATGCTTGCCGACCGCCGGCGTGGCGATGAAGCGCCGCAGCGGCAGGATCGCCGCCCGCAGGCCCGGCCGCGCCTCGACGTGGATCCACCAGCGCTCACGATAGGACGCGCGCTTGTTGGTCCGCCGCGCCGGCAGCACCATCGCGCGCACAAGCGCATAGGGCTGGACGTACTGCGCGGCGTCCGACTCGCTCATGTCGACCCCGAAGTCGATGATATGGCGCCCACGCGGCCGGCGCAGCACGTCCAGCCCGTTCATCCACGGGACCACCACGTCGCTGTTGGGGCGGCCATTGGTATTGTCCCCGGCGCCGAGCAGCATGGTGGCCTGCTCGGTTAAAATGTCAAAAGCGCCGCCCTTGGTATCACCCATGAACGCGACCCCGAGGTTCTCGAGCAATCGTCCAGCTCCGGTCAGATCCGGACCATCGGCCGCGCCGCCGGAGAGGTCGGCGCGGATCACCGCGACCGCGACGCCATCGAGGCAGCGCCGGGTCTCGCTGCCGTCGTCTTGCCCGACGATCGACACCCGCACGGCCGCGCCGTCGACGATCCACGGCTGGTCGCTCCAGGCCATGAAGATGTCGCCGCTGGCCTTGATCTTGCGCAGCACCTCGAGGTTCGCGCCGCCGCGGATCCCCTGGGTCGCCAGCAGCCCGGCGCGCTTGCAGCGACCCTCGGCGATCATCTCGCGCGCCATCTCGTGAAAGTAGGTCCCGAGATCCGCCTCGCGCGGGACCCGGCCAGCCCATGCAGCGAACAGCGCGTCGACGTGGTGATCGCCGAGCCCGGCGCGCAGCTTCTTGCCGCCGAGAAACGGCGGGTTGCCGACGATGAACTCCGCGTCGGGCCAGCGTGCGCGCCGCGGCGCCTGACCCGGCCGCAGCTCGAGCAACGCGTCCCGGCACTCGATGCCACCCACCGAGCCCGGCCCACCCGCATGCCCGCGGCCGTGCGCGTGCGACCACTGGAGCCGCGCGATCCAGACCGTCAAGCGAGCGAGCGCCGCAGCTCGTCGATTGAGCTCGAGCCCCAGCACCGCCTGCACGCCGACGCCCGCAGACTCGTGGATCCCGAGGGCCAGCGCGGCCCACTCGAGCGCCTCCCGCTCGAGGTCCAGCAGCGCCTGCAATGCGACGTACAGGAAGTTGCCGGCGCCGCAGGAGGGGTCTAGTACCGCCGGCCCGAAGTTCTCCAAGGGTGTGCCATTCCTGGATCCACGCGTAGGGCAGCCTGCGCACCCGGGAATAAAGGAAGTGCGAAAACGATCTCCTTGGCATGCCCG
>NZ_JACCSO010000060.1 GCF_013812955.1 Nannocystis sp.
CGCGAAGCCGTTGTCGACGCGGCCGGCCAGGCGTGAGCCGGTGCCGAACAGCTCGTGACCACCATCGATGTTGCCGTTGCGGTCGAGGTCGATCGCCAGCCACGGGGTCGTCGCGGCGGGCCAGTGCGGCTGCGTGCACGCGCCGGCGCCGGCGATGTCGAAGGCCGCGGCCGCGGTCGGGGCGCTGAACTCGACCGGCCGGCGATCGAAGCTCAGCACCAGCGGGGTATCACAGTCCTCGGCGCCCCACGCCGGCACGCCGTTGATGTCCGCGTAACAGGTGGTGGTCGGTCCACCTTCGAACTCGTCCTCAGCAAAGCACGAGCGCTGCTCTCCAGGCGTGCACTCGGGCTCGAGCACACATGCGCTGCCCCAGCGCGCATCGAGGCCGTCCGGGCCGTAATAGGCGGTGCAGTACTGCAGCCCACCCGGGCAGGGGCGCGTCTCGTCGATGGTCTTACAGGTGTCGATCAGACACGCGCTCCACACCTCCTCGCCGAGCATGACATCCTGGCCGCAGAACTCGAGGCCCTCCTCGCCCTCGACGTTGCACGGCTCCCAGCGCTGGTCGACGTCGCCGCAGGGCTCCCCCTGACGGGGCTCGGTGTCGTCATGCCCGGGGCCGCAGGCGACCAGCGAGAGCAGGGTGAGCAGGGCGGCGGTCTTCAGGGCGGTCATCGTGGCGGTCTCCTTGACAATCTACATGCCAGCGGGGTCGTGGTCGCCTCCGGCGGCGGGCAGGGCCCACGGCTGGCGCGTGCGCAGCTCCGCGATCGCCAGCTCACCGGCGGTGATCGGGCCGGTGCTGGCATCCACGATCCGGTACGCGAGCGTGCCCCGGCCGAGCGGCTGAGACTCGACGAAGATGCAGCGCAGCTCGCCGGGCTCGAATCCGCACTGCGCCTGCACGGCCGCGAGCAGCTGCTCCTGATGGAGGTGCCCCTCGCCGAAGTTCCAGCCGAGCACCAGCCCCGCGACCAGCTCGCCGTCGAGCCACTCGTAGTCCTCGAAGCGGTCGACCGCGCGGATCACCAGCTGGGGGAGGGCGCGCCCGTGCAGGTGCATCAGGCGAAAACCCATCACCTTGCCGACCAGGCCGACGGCGGTCCCGCGGTCATAGAAGTGCGCGAGCTGGTCGTGGATCCACGGGCTGCTCTTGGTCACGCGGTCGAGCTTGCGGTATGAATCTCCGCGAAACAGCCACACCGAATGGGCCCAGTTGCCCGCGTAGTAGCGCATCGCCAGCAGGAACGAGACGCGGCCCGGCCACAGGTTACCGATCAAGGGCACGGCGACGAGCATCACCGCGAGCAGCGCGGCCAGCCAGGGCGGGCCGAGGGCGGCGAGCGAGACCTCGGGGTGGGCCCAGAACAGGGCGAAGGCGCCGTACACGACCATCAGGTTCCACTCGATCGGCACGCCCATCGGCACCGAGCCGGTGATGAAGCCGTGCAGCAGCAACATCAGCGCCATCGCCAGCTCCGGCGGCGCGCCGAGCGGGATCGCCAGGAAGGCGAGCGGCACCGCCAGCTCGAGCGCGGTGCCACAATGGGCCAGGATCGTCGCCAGCGTCGAGGGCCGCAGGTCGCGCGGATAATCCCGGTACATGCGCCGCCGCAGCCACCTGAAGCGGGTGAATGGGCCGTTGCTGATCATCACGCAGACCACGGTCGGGAAGTGATGATTGAGCTTCGAGAACCCGGCCCAGAACCACAGCGCCAGCTGCACCGCCATCGCCCCGGCGATCCAGTCGCGGGCGAATACGAAGCACACCAGCGTCACCCAGTAATGCTCGGCCCGCGCCGCCAGGAAGATCGTGCGGTCCAGGATCCCGAGCAGCGGCACGAGCACCACCAGCGGCAGGAATTGCTCGATGCCCGGTTGCGGGCTGATCAGCGCCAGCACGGCGGCGACCAGCAAGGCGAAGTAGAGCAGCACGTCGAGCGGACCGCGCAGATGCCCGCCCAGAACAGGCAGGCGCGGCCACAGCGGCAGCTTGGTGGTCCCGGGGCGCAGGAAGTGGAGCACGCCGGCGATCGGCGGCAGGTAGCGGCCGGTCAGGGGTCCGCTGCCGCAGCCGAGACCGAGCACCTCGAAGAGCATGCTGCACACGATCGCCTTCTGAAACGCGATCGGATGCAACCACCACGCCCCGATCTCGGCGACCCCGCCCAGCGCCGGGCTCAGCCCGCACGCCCAGATCCAGAGGCCGACCAGCAGCCCGATCTTGAGCGCATAGAAGGCGTAGACGGCCGGCGGCGTGCCGTAGCCCTGCAGCGCCCACGACTCGCAGACCAGACGCCCGCGCTCCGGCAGCGGCAGCTTCGACCACTCGAGCGGATCGTAGGGCGTCGGGACCGGATCGAGCAGCCGCATCGTCGCTCCGTTCTATCACGGGGTAGCGACCGCCCGCGCGGCGGCGGGCGTCTCCCTGTGCGGAGGCTAGCGCCGGGGCTCGCCCGTCGTCCACATCCATGCGCATCCATGCACATCCATGCACATCCATGCGCATCCATGTGTATCATGGTGCCGGGCCCGGCCCGGACTCTGGTAGACGCACCCGGAAGGTGGAACCGTGTCCGGGCTTGCTGTCGACCTCGATCCGTCCAGCGTGGGCGAGGACTATCTTGCGTACGATGTAGAGACCCAGGCCGCAACCGGGTATCGAATCCTGGGAGAGGCCGACGCGCGTGAACGGGTCGAAGATCCGGCGTTGGTCGGCCTCGTTCATCCCCAGCCCGGAGTCACCGACTGAGATCACGATCTCGCCATGGGCAGACGTGACACCGACCTTGACGGCTCCGCCGCGGGGGGAGTACTTGACCGCGTTGCTGATGAGGTTGATGACGGCTTGCTCGACGCGTAGCGCGTCGCACCGCGCCAGTGGCACCTCCGCGTCGAGCTCGAGTTCGATCGGATGCAGCGCTGAATGCTCGATGAACAGCTCGGCGGTCTCGCGCACGAGCTTGCGCAGATCGTGGAGAGCCGGCTTGAGCTCGAGATCGCCGGCCTCGATCCGGGCGATGTCCAGGAAATCCCCGACCATGCGCTCGAGGCAGGTGGTCTGGCGCGCCACGATCTCGAGGGTCTTCTGCATACGCGCCTCCGAGACCGGGCGCCCGAGGGCAGAGATCGCAATACGCAAGACATTCAGCGGGTTGCGGAGGTCGTGGGCGACGCCTCCGAGGAATGTCATCTGCGCCTGGCGCTGGGCCGCCACGGATGAGGCCAATTGATTAAAACGCAGCGCGACGTCCCGTAGCTCGGGATGACCAGTCTCCTCGGCACGCGCCTCGCGGTCGCCACGCTCGAAGTCTTGCATCGCTCGCATGATCCCGAACAGCGGCGTGAACGCCCGCGTGCGCAGCCACCACAGCAGGACACCGGCGACGAGCACCAGGAGGACCGCGGCGGTGATGCCGAGCGCGTTCGCCTGCGTGTCCCAGCGCTCCGCGCTGCTCTGGGCGGCCCTCGCGTCGGCGATGTTGATGTCGATCAGCGCTTCAATGGCGGCGAAGGCCGCGCTGCGGAGGCGCTCGATCTCCGGCTCGGCTCGGCGCTCCTGCGACGCCTTGAGGTACTCATCCACGCGAAGGACGGCGTCGCGGAGCGTTGCGGCCTCTCGCGCGGACACCGCGAATTGGGCGGCCTTGGCGAGCTTGACGGCGAGGTCGCCGGCGAGGTCCTCACGGACCAGCAGATCGCTCGACCGACTGTGGAGGAGAAGATCGATCTCGATCTCCTCGGCGAGATGGACGCTCTCCACATTGGCGGCGAGCGACGCGCTTGTCCGGTGGAGCAGCGTCGTCAAGACGACGAGCGCAGTCGTCACCACGAGGGCGACCACCATCACCAGGACCGTCACCCAGGACAGGAGTTTCCGTAGAGAAGGCTGAGGGCTTCGCTCGATCATTGAATACCTCACCTCACCCCTACATGTGAATCCGGACCTACCGCGCGGCGACCACCAGCGGAAGCGACGCCACGAATCGCGCGCCCGCCATGTAGCTCTCATCGAGGACGAGGTTGCCACCGACGCCTTGAGCGATGGCGCGGGCGATCGACAGGCCGAGTCCGGCGCCCGCGGGATGCTCGGGTGTCTCACGGGCACCGCGGAAAAACGGCGCAAAGATGTGTGGACGGTCTTCCGGCCCGACGCCCGGGCCCATATCGGTGACGGCGAGCTCGAGCATGGGGCCCGCCTTCACCGTGACCTCGACCACCCCGCCCGGCGGGCTGTGGGCGATCGCGTTGTCGATGAGGTTTCGCAGCAGGCGAGCCAGCTCGCCTCCGCGGACGGCGGGTACCCGCGCGTCGCGGGCGGCCTCGAGGCCGCTCACGTGGACTTGAACGCAGCGCTCGTCGGCGCTTCCCCTCGCCATGCGCACGGCCTCCGTCACCGCGGTCTGGACCCCAATCGGGCTCGGCAGCGGCGCCGGGCCGGACTGCAGACGCGCCAGCATCAGCAGGTCCTCCGTCAGGTGTACGAGGGTGGCGACGTCGCCGTGCATCTCCTCGAGCGCGGCGCGGTAGGCCTGGGCCTCCCGGGGCCGCCGGAGCGCGAGCTGAAGCTCACCGAGCAGGGTCGCCAGCGGTGAACGCAGCTCATGCGCGGCATGCGAGATGAAGGTCCGTTGCGAGCGTACGAGCTCGCTGAGCTGGCTGATCATGTGATCCAGGTCAGCGGCCAGGGCCCGGGTCTCATCGCTGCCGTGGGCGTCGGTGCCCACGCGTGCGTCGAGGTTGCCCTCGGCGACCGCGCGCGCGACTCCGGCGATCGCGTGGACCTCCCGCGCCAGGCGCTCCCCCACCCATCGTGCGAGGAGCGAAGTGGTGAGCGTGGCGCACACGAACAGCAGCAGCAGCAAGCGCCACAGATACTGGGTGTCGTCGTCGATCGTGCGCTGCGAGGCGGCATAGAGGAGATACTCGGCGCGTCCCGGCACCGCCATGATGACGCCGCGGAGCACATTCTCGCCGACGGCCACGTCGAGCGGAGTACCATCGATCGGCACGTCGCTCACGCCCAGTTCTGCCAGGCTCGGCGCCTGCCCGGCGAGGTTGGCGGAGGCCGCCAGGACCTGACCGGCGCTGTCGTAGGTGGCCAGATAGCGGGTGGTCGGCTCGAGGCTCTCCGGCACGCGCACCCAGCCGGCGTCGAGCGGCTGGCCCGGCGGATAGCTGGTCGGTAGGCGCTGCGCAGCCTTGTACGCGTGGCGAAACAGCGCGTGATCGAGGTCGCGGGTCTCGGCGGCGTCGACGAGCATGTACAGCGGGACGAACGAGGCCACAATCACCACAGTCGTCACCGCCGTGACCGAGAGCAGCAGACGGGTCCTCAGTCGCATACGGGGAGCCTCCAGATGTAGCCGACGCCCCTCACGGTCTCGAGCGTGCTCGCGTCGACCCCGAGCTTGCTTCGCAGGTTCTTGACGTGAACCTCGACGAGGTTGGAGCCGGGGTCGAAGCCGACCATCCAGACCTTGGCGAGCAGCTCGGTGCGAGGCACGGCCTGGCCGGCGCGCTCGACCATGTAGTGGAGCAGCGCGAACTCGCGGGGGGTCAGGTCCAGGCGCTTGCCACCGACCGTGGCGACGTGGAGATGCCGGTCGATCTGCACGCGCCCGACGGTGAGCAGGCGCGCGCCGACATTGCGTCGGATGAGGGCGCGGACGCGGGCCAGCAGCTCCCCCAGGTCGAAGGGCTTCGCCAGGTAGTCGTCGGCGCCGGCGTCGAGTCCGGCGATCCGCTCCAGGACATCACCGCGGGCCGTGAGCATCAAGATCGGCGTGGTCGCGCCTGCTGCCCGTGCGGCGCGGCAGACCGCGAGGCCGTCCACGGTCGGGAGCATCCAGTCGAGGATGATGAGGTCGTAGCTGAGCTGTCCCATCTGGTCGCGGGCGACCCCGCCGTCCTCGACGATGTCGACCGCGTAACCCTCCTCATGGAGCGCCCGGGCCAGGAAGCTGGCCAGCTTGCGGTTGTCCTCGACCAACAGGATCTTCATCGCGGCCATACGATAGCCATCTCGTGTTCGCTAGACCATGGCCGGGCCGCACGCAGCGGTGGGCGTCCTGGGCGCATCAACGGGCCTTGGCCTCCAGGTAGCGCAAGAGGCCGACGGCCAGCGGGAGGGCCTCTGCAGGCAGGTCTTCGAGCTCGTCGCGGGCGAGGCGTCGCAACGCCGCGGCTTCGTGCGGCGTCTCGGGCGCCGCGCTGCGAGCGAACGGCTCCGACGACTGTTCGTCGACCGTTATGCCCCTCGCGCGCAGCCAGGCGCCGATGTGGTCGCGGAGGATCTCGCTGCGGCGATCCAGCCAGCGCTGGCGCTCGACCGGGCTCTGCCGCAAGATCTGCTTAAACCGACGAAAGACGCCGGCGTTCCCGAGCGTCTCGGTGAGGCGGGCGCGTAAGTCCGGATCCTGGACCATGGCGGCGAAGTGCGTCAGCCATTCGTGCTGCTCATGGGACGGGATCGTCTCGATTCGGACGAAGCGCCCGGGATCTTCCGAGACCCGCTGCAACGCGAGGCTATCGCCCAACAGGTGAGCGTTGAGAGCGACAAGCCGGCCCGCGCCGAGATCGAAGTACCTGTGGACACCGCGTGATGTGTCGCAAAACGCGGCTTCCAGCTCGCGCCAGGAGAGGAGCATCGGCGGTCTTTCGGTGCGTGCCACAGGACTCGAGACGTTTAAGCTGTTGCGCTACCGACCCGCATCATAGCGGGCGCACCGGTTATCTCCCAGCGGCGCCGCGAAGATGAAGGAAATTTCATGTCACGGACCTGCCCCTCGTCGCCGTCCTCGTGGGCGCTGGCCGCGGCCGACGAATGAAGCGCGCATGAACTTTTCTTCATCCGTGACCGTGGCGACGAGGCGCGCGGCCCATCGGGTTAGACTCACCACCATTACCTCGATCGTTTACAGCCGACATCAATTCGGACAACTATGGACATACAGCCGAAGATCATCGATTGGTCGACGCTGGCGATCGCGTTCCGCGACAATGCGCCCGGCACTCGTGCGTACCTGGATCTCATCGCAGTTCGAGTGCTCGTGCTTCAGGCCCAATCGCCGCGCGATGCGCCGGTTTTCCAGCGGATCGCCGCGCACCCCGCGTGCTTCGTCCCGCTCCGGCCGGTCTTCTCGCGCGAGCAGCATGCGTGGATGCTCGGCTTCACCGCCACGGTCGAGGCGCCGGAGCTGCGCGCCAAACTCACCCAGGCGCTCGAAGCGACCGGCGCCTTTCGCCGATTCAAGCAAGTCCTGGAGAGCGCTCCGGATGAACGCCGGCGCTGGACCGCGCAGCGCGCGCAGCTGCTTCGAGAGCATATCGAAAAGTGGCTCGGCCTCCACGGCATCACCGTCAGTGAACCTCCGCAGGGGTCGGCGGGGTTGATCGGGGCCGCGGAGGTCGTGATCAGCGAGCGTACGCTGAGGCGCCTCGCGCTCGCCCAGATCGAGCGGCTCCCGACCGAAGGCCTCCAGGCCGTCATCGACCACTTACGCCACCTCGATAGTCAGGGATGATGATGCGGCGACCACGATGAGGCCCGATCGACGCCAGCGCCGCCTGATTTTGCTGCCGGGTCCGAAAACGGCCAGCAATGCGCCGTCGGGCGGCGCAAGGTCTCGCCCATGACCGGCACCCAGGACACCAACACCAACAATATCATCCCCAGCCTGACCGAGTACGCGCTGCTCGGACGCAGCGGCCTTCGGGTCAGTCCGCTCTGCCTCGGCACGATGACCTTCGGCACCGAGTTCGGGTGGGGTTCACCAAAAGCGACCGCGCACCGGATCCTCGATCGTTACCTCGAAGCCGGCGGGAACTTCGTCGATACCGCCGACTTCTACACCGGCGGCACCAGCGAGCGGATCATCGGCGAGTATCTCGCCGAGACGGGGCGCCGGGACGACGTGGTCCTGGCCACGAAATTCACGCTCGCGTCACCGACGAGAAACCCCAACGCCGGCGGCAACGGTCGCACGCACGCCCTGCGCGCGCTCGATGCGTCGCTCCGGCGCCTGCGCACCGATCACGTCGATCTCTATTGGCTGCACGCGTGGGACACGCTGACGCCGGTCGAGGAGGTCGTGCGCACGCTCGACCTCCTCGTGCGCTCGGGCAAGGTCCGCCACGTCGGTCTCTCGGACGTGCCGGCGTGGTACTTCGCGCGCGCGCAGACGCTGGCCGCCCAACACGGGCTCGAGCCGATCTGCGCGCTCCAGCTCGAGTATTCGCTGGTCGAGCGCACCATCGAGCGCGAGCACGTGCCGGCGGCGATCGAGCTCGGCGCCGCGATCTGCCCGTGGAGCCCGCTCGCCAGCGGGCTGCTCACCGGGAAGTACAGCCGCGAGGGGACCGCCGCGCGCGGCGAGGGACGATTCGCGGCCGTGCAGGGAGAGGGGATCCCGATCTTCGACAAGTTCCTCACCGACCGAAACTGGGCGATCGTCGAGGCGCTGCGGGGTGTGGCGAATGAGCTCGGACAGAGCCTGGCGAGCGTCGCGCTGTCGTGGATCACGCGCCGGCCCGGGATCGGCTCGACGCTGATCGGCGCAACAAAGCTCGCCCAGCTCGATGAATGCCTGCGCGCGCTCGAGCTCGAGATCCCCACCGAGCTCGCGGCGCGCCTCGAGGCCGCGAGCCGCCCCGACTCGGCGCATCCGTACTTCTTCTTCGAGCCGGCGATGCAGCGCGGGCTCGCCGGCGGGGTCACGGTGCGCGCCGAGCAACCCTGGTATCGCCCGCGCGGCTAGTACCGCTGGCCCGAAGTCCTTCCGGGGCTCTCAGGCATGCGCAATCAGCGTCCAGCCGAAGTCCCGGACCAGGGTCTCGATGATGGCATCACGTGAGTCGCAGAGGGGTG